>JAQBYL010000295.1 GCA_027622495.1 Pseudomonadota bacterium | reverse complement strand
GTGATCAGACACAGCGTTACCTGAAAGGTGAGCTGAACGACAATGAGTTCCTGCAGCTGAGGCTGCGCAACGGTCTGTACATCCAGCGGCTTGCACCCATGTTGCGCGTTGCAGTGCCCTACGGCACGCTCTCAAGCGCTCAGCTGCGAATGCAGGCGCAGATCGCGCGAATCTACGATCGCGGTTACGGCCACCTGAGTACGCGGCAGAACATCCAGTTCAACTGGCCCCGTCTTGAAGAAGTGCCGGACATCCTGCAGGACCTTGCCTCGGTTGAGATGCACGCCATCCAGACCAGCGGCAGCTGCATCCGAAATGTCACAACGGATGAATTCGCTGGTGTTGCCGCTGATGAAGCCGTCGATCCTCGACCGTACTGCGAAATCATTCGCCAGTGGTCTACCTCACATCCGGAATTTGACTGGCTGCCACGCAAGTTCAAGATTGCCGTTAACGGTGCTGCATCTGATCGCGCAGCGATCATGGTTCACGACATTGGTCTTCGCGTCGGCCGCGACAGCGAAGGCAAGATCATTTTTGATGTTTTTGTTGGTGGGGGTCTGGGCCGCACACCGGTGATTGGTGCGTTGATCCGCGAGGGTTTACCGATCGACCATCTGCTGACCTATCTGGAAGCGATCATGCGGGTCTACAACCGCTATGGTCGGCGCGACAACAAGTACAAGGCACGGATTAAAATTCTGGTGCGGGCGATGACTGCGGATGGTTTTCGCGAACGCGTCAATGCTGAATGGGCTGATGTTGTAAAGATCAGGCCGCTCCTCGATCACGATCTCATCCAGGGCATCGAAGCCCAGTTCGCACCGCCTGCCTATGCTCCGGCCGAAACCGTTGATCTTGAGACTCAGCGGCTGAGTCAGCCGGGTTTCAGTCGCTGGATTGCCCACAACGTGACACCGCACAAACACGACGGTTATGCGGTGGTCACCCTGTCCACAAAAGCGACCGGCGTTCCCCCGGGGGACGTAACTGATGAGCAGATGGATCTGGTGGCGGACTGGGCGGACCGTTTTGGCTACGGCGAGATACGGATCAGCCACCAGCAGAATTTCGTGTTGCCCGATGTGGCGCGCACACACCTTTTCACCTTATGGCAGGAAGCAAGTGCGATTGGTCTTGCGACCAGCAATATCGGTCTGCTGAGTGACATCATCTGCTGCCCGGGAGGTGACTACTGTTCATTGGCGAATGCTAAATCCATTCCAGTGGCAGAGGCGATCCAGCAGCGGTTCGACGACTACGACTACCAGTTTGATCTGGGTGAAATCGACATCAACATATCTGGCTGCATGAATGCCTGCGGTCATCATCATGTGGGCCACATCGGCATCCTGGGCGTCGACAAGAAGGGCGATGAGTTCTACCAGATTTCGCTCGGCGGTCACAGCGGCTCCGGGGAGACCGAGGCATTCCTCGGTCAGATCATCGGACCGTCTTTTTCGCGGGCAAAGGTCTGTGACGTGATCGAAACGATCTTTGAGGTGTATCGCAGCGGTCGCTCAGACAGTGAATCGTTTCTGCACTACTTTCATCGGGTCGGCATGGGACCATTCAAGGAGAGGGTCTATGCCAGCGCTGATTAATACCTCAGGCGACGAGATTATTGACGAGACCCCTCTGGTACCCGTCGAGGAGTGGACCGAAGGCACAAATCAGGGCATTGTGCTCGCCGTTGATACCGAACCAAATGAGGCACTTGCAAAAGCCGCCGTCATTGCCATCGATTTCCCTGCCTTCACAGACGGACGTGGATTATCGCTGGCGGTGCTGCTGCGTGATCGATATGGTTTCAAAGGCGATCTGCGCGCGATTGGCGATGTGCAGCCCGACATGCTGCACTACCTTGTTCGCTGCGGTTTCAGCAGCTTTCTGCTACCCGATGGCCGCCGTATGGATACCGCAAAGTCCGCGTTCGCGCCTTACACCAACCACTATCAGGTTTCAACAACCTATGCGACAGGGCACGATTAGACGGATCTCTCCAGGTGGCTAGCTCTGCGGTCGTCTTAAGTTTCTCTCTGATCTTTACCGGTGCTGCTGTTCTTGCAACATTGGCCCTGTATACACGGCAGCCGCTTCTGGTTGCCTACATTGCGATCGGTGCAATCTTCGGTCCTCATGCAACGGGCCTGGTGAGCGATGCACGACTCTTAAGCGAGATCGGTGAGTTCGGCATCATCTTCCTTCTGTTTCTGGTCGGCCTCGACCTGCAGCCTTCCAAACTGAAAAACATGGTGGGCAAGAGTCTCCTGACGGCGTTCGCGACGACATTGGTATTCTTCGCGATCGGTTTCAGTCTCATGCTGGCGTTTGCTTTTACCGTGACCGAAGCGGTGGTGACCGGCATCGCGGCCACGTTTTCTTCGACGATTATCGGCATCAAGCTGTTACCGACTACCGTGTTGCATCATCGTCACATCGGAGAAATTGTCGTGAGCCTGCTGTTGATACAGGATCTGCTGGCCATTCTGGCACTGCTGTTCCTGTCCAGTTACAGCTCTACATTGACAGAAACGCTGTCCAGTCTGACGGTCTCCGCGGTGGCCCTGCCCGTCCTCGGCTTGTTTGCTTATCTGTGCGTGAAGTATCTCGTTCTTCCCATGCTGGCGCGGTTCGACGACTTTCAGGAATTCATGTTTCTGCTCGCCCTCGGCTGGTGTCTGGGCCTGGCAATCCTTGCGTCCATGGCCGGTTTGAGTCATGCAATCGGTGCATTCATCGGCGGTGTCGCCCTCGCCACCAGCCCGGTTGCTCAGTACATCGCGGAGAGTCTGCGGCCTTTGCGGGATTTCTTTCTGGTGCTGTTTTTCTTCGCCGTGGGGGCAGAACTGGACGTGACCCTGCTGACACAGGTCATGTTCCCGACGCTGTTTCTGGGTCTGCTGTTGATTGCAGCAAAGCCGTTGATCTTTAAATGGATCTTGAGCGCGCAGGGTGAGAGTAAAGAAACTTCCATGGAAGTGGGTTATCGACTGGGCCAGGCATCGGAGTTTTCTCTGCTGTTAAGCTACGTCGCCATCGGCAGCAGCATGATTGGTGCAGAAGCGGCCCATGTCATTCAGGGTGCTACCGTGCTGACACTGGTGCTGTCGTCCTACCTGGTGATCTTCCGCTATCCGAGCCCCATCGCCATGAGTGCCCACCTGCGCCGCGACTGATGGGGTAACAACAGCTTCTGCCGATAAGTGGTCAGGCTTTCAGGTCGACCACACCACGGCCCGTCATCTGGCCCGCAAGTATTCTATCGATCGCACCACTGAGGGTGTGAAGGGTGAGAGCACTCCTGTGTGAACTCAGGTCCATCTGCCATTCGCCGCCAAGTTTGTTCCAAAGAGCCGCTTTCTGATTCACCGGCAGCTGCACGGAATCGACACCAAGCAGATTCACATTGCGAAGGATGAATGGCAGCACCGTCGCTGGGATCGCGGGTGAGTCGACCAAGCCGCACGCCGCCAGACTGCAGCCGTACTTCAGACCCTTGACCGCATTAAACAGAATCTCACCGCCCACGGTATCCACGGCACCGCCCCAGCGTTCCTTCAGGAGCGGTCGATTCGCATCCTGCCTTGCCGCATCACGATCGAGGATTTCTGTGGCGCCGAGTTTTTTCAGCCAGTCATGTTGCTCGGCCTTCCCGGTGACCGCTGCGACTTCGTAGCCAAGCTGGGCCAGCAGTTTGACGGCGACAGAACCAACCCCGCCTGTTGCACCGGTTACCAGGATCGGCCCCTGCCCCGGCACACTTCCGGCCATCTGCAGTTTGTCGACACACAGCGCCGCGGTAAAACCAGCCGTGCCGATCAGCATGCTCTGTTCGAGCGACATTCCGTTCGGAAGCGCAACCAGCCAACCGGCGGGCACGCGTATGTGCTGCCCAAATCCACCGGCAGTATTCATGCCGAGGTCAAAACCAATCACCACGACCTTGTCGCCCACAGACCAGTCTGCAGTGTTGCTTTCGATGATGAGGCCCGCAGCATCAATCCCGGGCGTGTGGGGAAAATTTCGTGTCACGCCTGGATTGCCCGTTGCAGACAAGGCGTCTTTGTAATTGAGCGATGAATAGTGCACGTCAATAAGCAAATCACCTTCAGGCAAGTCGCTGTCTTCCCGTTCAACGATGGAACGGGTGAACCCGCTGTCGGTTTTTTCGATCAGAAGTGCTTTGAAGCCCATCTTTGTCTCCCTATATACCGCGACTGCCCCAAACGGGAATCATATCCTGAATGCGCGTCATTACGCCTTCGACCTGCCCCATCAGCCGCTCAAAGGGACTCTTGCGATCTACCCAGCTCACTTTAAATACCTCTTTTTCCTGACAAGCCTTCACCAGGTAGCTATCGCTGGTGGTAATTTCGTCAACCAGTTTCAGGTCAAGGGCGCGTTTGCCGTACCAGGCTTCGCCGGTTGCAACGAGCGAAAGATCCAGATCGGGTCGATGTTCGCCCACGAATTCCTGGAACAGGGCATGCACATCCTCCAGCTCTTCAATGAACTTCGCTCGACCGTCTTCGGTGTTTTCGCCGAAGACCGTCAGAGTTCGTTTGTGCGCACCTGCGGTAAGAATTTCGACATCCACGTCGTTTTTCTTTAACAGACGATGCACATTGGGGATCTGTGCCACAACACCAATTGATCCAACCAGAGCGAACGGTGCTGCCAGCACGCGATCAGCTACCGCCGCCATCAGGTAACCACCACTTGCGGCCACCTTGTCGACTGCTACCACCAGACGAATACCCTGTTGTCGCACCCGATGCAGCTGGGAGGCCGCCAGGCCATAGCTATGAACCATACCACCGGGGCTTTCAAGTCTGATCAGCACCTCGTCTGCATCGCATGCCATGGTCAGGACCGCCGTGATCTCAGTTCGCAACTGGCTTACGGCTGTGGCTGCAACATCGCCCTCAAAGTCGATTACGTACAGCCGCGGGTGTTTTGTTTCCACGTCCGGTTCGCCTGATTTGAGTTCCTTGCTCGCCTGTTTCTGTTCTTTTTTATGGCGTTTGTTTTCCTGTTTCATCTGCTTTTTGAACGCAGCACCAGGGAGAACCGCATGCTCGATGCTGTGCTTCAGATCATCGAGGCGATCGTTGAGCTTGTTCACTTCCAGATGGCCAACCTGGGCCGTCGTGCGCTTCATGCTCAAGCTGGCAATTGCCGAAATGATGATAAGGATCGCCACCACTATGGTTGCGACCTGGGCAAGAAAAATCAGGTAATCAAACAGATAGGCCATCAGGGCTCTTTGCTATGACTTAAAGCCGGCTAATGTAGCGGCAGAGCCCGACCTAAGTCCAATCGGCTCTTGATTTCCACGACCAGAATCGGTGAACTGCCTGCCATGACCATTAATGACCTCAAGTCTGCACTTGCGGCGGGCTTCAACCCTGCGGCCGCGACTCACTTCAATGCAACACTTGCGTTTTCAGCCGAAGACCAGCGCCTGGTCGTTCACATCCACGATGGCGAGCTGAGCTTCCCCGAGGACATTTCTGCTGCAGACGTGACGTTTCTGTTTCCGAGCTTTGACATGGCCTGGAAGCTCTTCAGCGGCCAGGTCAATCCGATGGAGGCCTTCATGGCGGGAGACTTCCGCTCTGACGGTTTTCTGCTGTGGGGCTT
>JAQBYL010000294.1 GCA_027622495.1 Pseudomonadota bacterium | reverse complement strand
CACCAGCGTCTTCATGAACGACCCGCGTGCGGCGACGGTGCAGACCGATGCCGCCAGTTCACTGTTTGCACACGATCGTTTCAGCGAAGCCGTTGTTCTGGCAGAAGAGATCCCACAGATCTGGACGGATGCCGAACCTTCGCTGGTGGCGAGCAGTTTGAAGATTACCGGCCACAGTCGGTTTGAACTCGGCCAGTTCCACCAGGCCGAATCAGCCTATAAAACCCTTCTTGACACGGGTGTTCTCACCGACAGTTCAGAGGTTGATTCGATCAATGAACGTCTGATGGCGTCCATATACAAGCAGGCAGAAGCAACCGAAGCACTAGGTGAGGTGGACGCGGCGATCGGCCATTTTCTACGGATAGCCGAGGTCAATGCGGGATCAACGCTTGCTCAGCAGGGGCTCTTTGATGCGGTAGCGGTGCTTGAGAGTCAGGATCGGCTTGCAGCAGCAGCGCTGTTGCTTGACCGGTTCCGTGACAGCTATCCGGACCACCTGCTGGGTAACGATGCACCTATCCGTCTTGCATCCATGTATGAACGATCCGAGCAATGGCCGCTGGCGGCGCAGGAGCTGCTGATAATTGCCGAGACCGATGTACAACCTGAGCTCAAAGCACAATCCCTTTATCGGGCGGCGGAGATCTATCTGCAACTGGATGATGTGGATCTTGCCCTGGAGCACTTTCGGACCTATGCCCATACGTATCCGGCCCCAGCCGAAGTTGCACTCGAAGCAATGAACCACATGGATCTTCTTTATCAGCGCGTTGACGATCAGGAAAAGCGCCGCTTCTGGCTGAACAGAAAAATTGCTCTGCACAAAGAAATGGGCCGTGGCGCCACGCAGCGCGCGACGTATCTCGCTGCAGAAGCACAGTTTGTTTTTGCCGAAGACGAACGGAACGCCTTTGAGGCGATTGCGCTGACGAATCCGCTGAAAAAAAGCCTCAAGACCAAACAGACAGCGCTCAAGCGCACGTTAAGCGCTTATGAAAAAGCCACCGACTACAAGGTCGAGACGTTTTCTACTGCATCAACTTACCGTATCGCTAACCTGTATAGCAATCTTGCGTCTGCCGTGATGGCCTCGGAGCGGCCACAGAAGTTGAGCGCGCTGGAAATGGAACAGTATGAAATTCTTCTGGAAGAACAGGCCTTTCCTTTCGAGGAACAGGCCATTGAGCTGCATGAAATCAACATGCGCCGCAGTTGGGAAGGTGTGTATGACGAGTGGGTGCAGCTGAGTTTCACCGCTCTACGCCACCTTATGCCCGCGCGCTTTGATAAAGACGAAACGGAGGTAGCCTATGTTCGTTCAATTCACTGACAACCGGCCTAAGTGGTTTGAGCGCAGTACCGCAGCGCTGTTGCTGCTGTTTCTCGCAGGTTGTGTGAGTCAGGACGGAGCGCCTGATGAGCCTGTGGAATGGGTGTCTGAATTCGCTGTGCCGATCGTTGAACCTGCGCCTGATGTCAAAGAAAAAAATGCAGAACGTTTTGATCAGGCCCTGAACGCCATGGAAGCTCAGAACCTCGACCAGGCCGAACGTCTGCTCATGGAGATTACCCACGATCAGCCGGAGTTGGCCGGGCCGTGGATAAACTTAAGCCACATCCACGCAGCGCGCGGTGAAACCGATGCCGCTAGAACTGCTCTGGAGGCCGCCCTCGCCGCCAATCCGGCGAACTGTGATGCTCATACGCTGCTCGGTGTCATGGCGCGACAGGCGGGAGATTTTGCGAACGCCGAAAAACAGTATCGCCTGTGCCTGATGGTCAGGCCGGATTTCAAAGACGCTTATCTGAATCTCGGCATTCTGTACGAACTCTATCTTGGCAAGCTTGATCTGGCGCTGCAGGCCTATCGGAGTTACCAGGGTTTGCTCGAGGAACCTGATCGGAAAGTCGAAGGCTGGGTGATGGATCTGGAACGGAGACTGGGTGTATGACGCGCTGGTTAGCAGCAGTTTGTGCGCTGGTTTTCGTGATTGCGTGTGCAAACGTATTTGCCGAACCCGTAGATGGGCACAAGGGTGTTATCGAACTTGATGAAACCGTGATCTCCGGCAACCAAGAGCTGCCTAAAGTGCTGTATATCTTACCCTGGCGCCAACCTTCAGGGTTGCCGGACATCGATCTCGATGAAGGTTTCAGCGAAATAGATGTGTTCAAACGGCTTTATCCACCGGCCTATCGTCGGGAGCTCGACTACTTCGAGACCTTTGAAGGCACACAGAAAAGTAAGGAGTGAGGAATGGATTTTTACACAAGTGTCGTAGGATTTTTTCAAGACGGTGGACCCTTCATGTATCCGATCGCCATTGTCCTGGCGATTGGTGTGGCTATAGCGCTTGAGCGGTTTTTCTATCTGTCTAATCAGACGCGGATCAACCGTCGTGACTTTGATCAGATACTCAAACTGATGAAAGCGCACAAGGTGCGGGAGTTGACCGAGATCTTCAGCAAATCAGAATCCGCTATCAGTCGGATCGCTGCGGATGGTGTGAATCGCCAGGCATCCAGTCGTCGTCGATCAGACATTGAATATGCAATGGAAGAAGGTCTGCTGGAAGTACTGCCGAACATCGAACGGCGCACACCGTATCTGGCCACGTTTGCCAACATAGCGACTCTGTTAGGTCTGCTGGGCACGATCATCGGTCTGATCGCTGCGTTTACCGCGGTTGCGAATGCTGATCCGGCCGAGAAAGCCAGCCTGCTGTCGCAGAGTATATCGATCGCCATGAACACCACGGCGTTTGGTCTGATGGCTGCGATACCGCTGTTGCTGGTCCACTCGATGCTTCAGAGCAAGACCAGCGCGATTGTCGAAAGCCTGGAAATAGCCGTGGTCAAATTCGTCAATCTGATGGAAGGAACACCAGCGAAACCGGTTTCCGAACCAGAAACCGCGCGGGCAAGCGCAGCCTGAGTATCGCGTCTCTCAAAACAAGCCTGATTTAAAAGCTGGAGCCGCGATGGACCGCCTACGCAGAAAACACAAGCATGCGGAAGCCGCTGACCTGGACGTTACGCCATTCATGAATCTCATGATTGTGCTGGTTCCGGTGCTGCTGTTGTCCATGGTTTTTACTCACACCACAGTCATTGATCTGAATTTTCCGGCTGGGGACGCAGCCAATGCAGCCTTCGACCCGGATGCCGTGCACCTGGAAGTGATAGTGCGTGAAACCGAGCTCGTCGTCGCCGATGGCCGTGGGGGCAAGATCAAGTCGATCCCTGCATCGGAAGCCGGCCATGACTTCGAGACACTGTCTTTGGTCATGCAGGAAGTGAAACGACGCCTGCCGGAGAAACGCGAGGTGACCGTTCTGCTGGAAGCCCGGACCGACTACCAGACGCTGGTCAGCGTGATGGACAAGGTTCGATCCTATCCGACAGTTCAGGCGCTCGAGGTGGTGCAGGCGGAACTGTTCCCGGTGATTTCGCTGGGTGACACCCCGGTTGCGCAGGAAGTTGCCGTGGCGGGTAACGGCACCGGTGAGGGCGCGTAAGCATGAGCAGACTGAGCATGAATATCCGTCGCAAGCAGCAGAGCAAAGCTCGCAAACCGGCGGCCCTGAACCTGGTTTCATTGATGGACATATTCACGATCCTGGTTTTTTTCCTGATGGTGAATTCATCCGAAGTAGAAGTATTGCAGACCAGCACCGCAATCAAACTGCCAGACTCTGCATCAGACCAGCGACCACAGAATCAGCTGATTGTTTCGGTCAGCGCGGATGATCTTGTTGTACAGGGTCGACCGGTGGCCAGAGTGTCTGACCTGATTGGCGTTGAAGAACTTGTTATTGAGGGCCTGGCTCAGGAGCTTGAGTATCAGGCAACTCGAAAAGGCAAAATGCCGGAAGGTGGTTTTGAAATCACGATCATGGGGGACAGGGCGTTACCGTACTGGCTGTTGAAAAAGGTGATGTATACCTGTCAGAACGCTGACTTTGCCCGCATATCACTCGCGGTTAACAAAATCGAAACGAGCCTTTCTACCGTGCCCGCTTCCGCGACCGAAACCTTACCGGATGTTGCGCCGACACAAGGTGCGAGCTGATGGTTAGCATGTCAGCCCAACCCGCAACGCATCCCGCAACGCAACCTGGCATGATGTTCGATTTCCCGCTGCCATGGGCACTCAACCGGTCGGACCGGCGCAAGCTGCGCAGCTGGTTGATCTCGTTGCTTGCCACAACACTGGTTCTGGGTGTGATCATCCCGTGGCTGCCCCTGCCCGAGCCGCCGCGCGAAGAACTTGAGCAACTTCCACCGGAACTTGCGCGTATTGTTCTGGAAAAACCGCTTCCGGTCATACCAAAACCGCCACCCGAACCAAAGGTGGTTGAGGCCAAGCCGGAGCCAGAAATGGTCAAGCAGGTTCCAAAAGAAGTGACCACGCCAAAGCCGCAGCCAACCGTTGCAGATGCCCGTGAGAAGGCGGCTGTGTCTGGGTTGCTTGCGTTCAAAGACGCGTTTTCGGATATGCGCGATGCGATTGATACGTCCAAGCTCACAGACACTCAATCCATTCAGCGCGGTGCCGGTGAAGCGGCGAGCATTGATCGGTCGCTGCTCACGTCTAAACAGAGCACGCGCAGTTCCGGTGTCAATGTCGCTGCGCTGTCGAGCGATACCGGTGGCATTGCCCTGGCTGGCCGGGAAACAACCAAGGTTGAAGCTCCGGAAGGCAGCAAAGGCGAAGGCGGCGTTCGCGACCCTAAAGACTTTGATCCGCGCCAACGCAGCATTGAAGAGATCCGCAGGGTATTCGATGCTAACAAGGGTGCGATCTTTGCTATCTATAATCGGGCGTTGCGTCAGGACCCCACCTTGCTGGGTAAGCTGGTTGTGAATCTGGTTATTGATCCGGACGGTATGGTGGTGGACTGCGCAGTGGTCGATTCAGATCTGGCGGACGAAACCATGATCGCCAAGATTTTAAGCCGTATCAGGATGTTTGACTTCGGCAAACGTGATGTGCGTGTGACGTCGTTGAACTACCCAGTGCATTTTCTGCCTACTTAGCGGGCTGTCTCGGAAATAAGTAAGAGACGTCGTTCGACCGCTGCGAGGGACGGTTTTCTTAAAGGATAGCCTTGCACTCGCCGCTCGGTCCTCGAGTCGATACGCTTTTCCGTGGAAAGTCAGCGATTCAGTCCTTTGGCTTCTTCGGCTTCTTTGCTTTCCGCGGAAATGTTGTTGGTTCTGAGCTGACTGGGTTGTTGTTACTTGCACTTTCTTTGGAAAATTGGTTTTCCGTTCTTTTTAGGATATCGAAAGGTTGTTTAGGGTGGGGTGGTCAGATCGCTCGTTTTGTTTCGGGTATCGATTTGTAGGAAATCACTGAAATTTGCTGGTTTTGAATGACTGTTGTCGACGATGTCGTTATACTGTATGTATATACAGGTATGCGAGAAAGACAGTGAATTCATTGATAAAAATCGATCGATCTATTGATGCGCTGGAGCAGGATCTGCTTGAGAGCTGGCAGACGGTGACTCAAGCGACTTATCAGTTTCTGACGCTGTTGCAGGAGTTTGATCTGCGTCAGGGGTGGCGTGAGTGGGGGTCGGCGGACTGTGCGGACTGGTTGAACCTGAAGTGTGGGATCAGTCGGGGGACGGCGGTTGAG
>JAQBYL010000293.1 GCA_027622495.1 Pseudomonadota bacterium | reverse complement strand
CAACGGGTCGGGTGGCGCCATTCCACCCTTGCCCGGCCCTGGATTGGCGCGCCGGATATAGAGGATGATCTCGGTAGGCGCATTCTGCGCCCCAGGATCCATTGGCCCGCCCGGCGCGCAGACGATCAGCAACCCGTCGATCGAAGCATGGAAAGTCGCCATATCGCCGGGGCGCGAGCCATCGCCAAACACCAGCGCCGCATCGGCGCGGCCAATATCGAAGCCCGCCGCATTCAGCGCCTTCAGCACACGGCGCCCCGAGGCATCGCCAAGCGCCAGCGCCGCTTGCAGCCCCTTGGCATCGCCCTGTCCCTTGGCGCCGATCATCCCGGCGTCCGAGCGCCCGTCGGGGGTGAAAAACACCAGCTCGGCCGCCTGCAACCCCTCGCGGTCCAGCACCGAAATCTCGTCGCCCTTGTCGATACGGACGGCCCGCGAGCCACCGCCGGGCACCGGGTGACGCTCGACCCCGTGCGGCAATATCGGCAGGCCGGGGGTGATGACCCCGCCCCGCTCATACGGCGTCTCAATCATCGATATGAACGTCATTATGTTAGCCCCAACAGCGCCTTGCGCTCCGCAGCCCAAGTGTGGATCAGATGATCTACCGCAAGCCCAATAAACGCAACACACAGCCCCAGCATAAGACCGTTGCCGATGCCCTGTTTGTCCGACAGTGCCTTCAGGATGTACTGCCCAAGATCGTCGGTGCCAATCATCGCCCCAATGATCACCATGAACAGCGCGAATATGACCGTTTGATTGACCCCCAACATGATGTGCGGAAACGCCAGCGGCAGGTCGATGCTGATCCACCTTTGCAACCCGGTCGCACCCGACATCATACCGGCTTCGCGCAGCGATGGCGGCACGCTGCGAATTCCCTCGATGGTGTAGCGCGTGGCTGGGATCGTGGCGTAAATGATCACCGCGATCAGAACAGACGTATCGGTCACGCCGAACAGCATGATCACCGGAATCAGGTAGATGAACGATGGGAAGGTCTGCAAGGTATCGCACACCAGCAACGCGACCTTCGAGGCAAGCGAATTCTGGGCAGCAACCGAGCCGACGATCAGGCCAATCGTGACCGATACGATTACCGCAAACGATGCCATGTACATGGTGATCAGCGCGCGATCCCACCACTCGGTCAACGCGATGAACAGCAGGAAACCACCGACAATCAGCGCAGACCTGATCCCGCCGACAATATACCCGACACCCATCACCAACAGGAAAGTCGCGCTGACTGGCATCCCGAGATACGCGTTCTTCATCGGTTGGAGTACGTTGACAATCAGCCCGCGGTTAAAGCCCTGAAGGCTCGAGTACCAACTATCGATCATCCAATCGACGCCAGCCTGCCAAAACCACTCGGTCGTGATGCCTTTGTTGTGGGGGATCAGATAGAGGTAGTTGATGCCGCCCTTGAAAATCACGCTGCCCAGAAAAGCCAGCACAACGCATATCGCGAAAACCGCCAGGAACAGTAGACTGTGCTTGTTTCGCTCGACAAAGCTGAGATCGGCGAAATAGTCGGTTTGCTTGTTCGCCCAGGCCAGGGACAATTTATCAAGGACGACCGCAATCAGGACGATACAAATGCCCAATTCCAGGGCCTGCCCGATTCTGAGCTGGTTCAGCGCAAGCAACAGGTTGAATCCAAGCCCTTTGGCGCCAATGAAAGACGCAATCACAGCCATGGCAAGGCATTGCATGATGACCTGATTCACCCCGATCAGAATATCGCGGCGCGCGGTCGGCACCAGAACTTTCAACAGGATTTGCCGATCGCTGCTGCCACACATCATGCCCGCCTCGACAACCTCGACCGGGACATTCTGTAGCCCCAAAAGTGTCAGGCGGATCATTGGTGGGGTCGCGAAGATAATGGTGGCAATCGCGCCAGCATGGTCGCCGACCCCAAAGAACACCGTCACCGGAACCAGATATGAGAAATGCGGCATCGTCTGGGCAATGTTGAGGAGCGGCTTCAACGTCGCCGCAACCACGCGGCTCTTGTAAGCAGATACCCCAAGAATCAATCCGAGAAATATCGAAATCGGGGCGGCAACCAGAACGAACGACAGCGTTTCCATTGCCGGATGCCACTGGCCAAATATCGAAATGTAGGCCAGTGCCAAACCAGCCAACAGCGCAAGTCCCCGGCCGCTCAGCGTATAGCCCAAAATCATCGCACCGCTGATTACAACGGTCCAGGGAAGCGCCGGCCACATGGCCCAAGGATTTTCGCGGATGAACTGCCAGCCGGTAAACGCAACGATGGTCTTGACCCCACCCACCAGAATTTCTCGGATGAACTCGATCAAGAACAACACGCTGCGCGAAAAGCCTCGGGTTACTTCGCGTAGCAATGCCGATTGTTCGTATTCCTTCAGCTCGGAATCGTAAACCTGCACCGGAAACCAATCGAACATCAGGTGTTCAGCGAAGGCATTTATCTCACCTGGTAGCGGGGCCAACAACGATGGCAGCCGCCACAGAACGTTCGTCTCGCTGGGCGTGACAACGGCAACCAAAAGGAAGAACGCAATAAGGAGCAGCGTAAACTGCGCCAGTCGTGGATGTTTTTTTAGATAGCCCATAATCTCTTATCCACCCACCTTGGTGGTGTCATCTTTACCAAATAAGATGTAAAGCATATTGGAAGCATGAATAGATCCGACAACATTGCCGTTATCGTCCACAACCGCAACTGCTTTCTTTTCTGACAGCACGCTTTCAGCGACCGTTTCAATTATCGCGTTTTGCGATACTTTCAGGTCACTGAACTCTTCTGTGTTGTCCAGCGGATCCATAACGGATTTTATCTTTAGCACCTTCTCTCTTGGCACTTCTTCGGTGAACTTTCGGACATATTCGGTTGCCGGTTTCAGAACGATGTTGGCCGGCGTATCCAACTGCTCAATTATCCCATCTTTCATAATGGCTATACGATCGGCAAGACGCAGCGCTTCGCTAAAGTCATGCGTCACAAACAGGATCGTCTTGTGCAAAACGCCCTGGAGACGCAGAAACTCGTCCTGCATCTCTTTGCGGATCAACGGATCAAGGGCGGAGAACGGTTCGTCAAGGAACCAGATGTCGGGCTCCACAGCCAACGAGCGCGCAATCCCAACCCGTTGCTGCTGTCCGCCGGACAGTTGCCGGGGAAAGTAGTTCTGGCGACCGTCAAGACTGACCAACTCAACCATTTCCATGGCGCGCGTCATGCTGTCTTTGGTACTCATACCTTTGACCTGCAGCGGAAAGGCGATGTTCTCGAGAACAGTCTTATGCGGCAACAGGGCAAAACTTTGGAACACCATGCCCATCTTGTTCCGGCGCAGCTCGATCAGCTGCCTGTTGCTCATTGCCAACAGATCTTCGCCGTCGATATGAATATCTCCGGATGTGGTTTCGGTCAGTCGAGATATGCATCGCAGCAGGGTTGATTTGCCCGAGCCGGACAAACCCATAACCACCAACATTTCACCCTTGTGAACCTCGAATGAAGCGTTGTTAACGCCGACGACACAGCCAGCGTCCTGAAACGCTTTTGCGTCAACATTTCCATTGGCTTCGCGAAGCATCCTATTGGCGTTATCGCCAAAGATTTTATAGACGGAGCTGCATTTTATGACCGGTTGTCTTGGTGCTGTCTCACGATCAAGCGACATTCTCCGATCCCCCTGTATTCCGCGACAACGCCGAAGCGTTCTTGCCTACAGCCTACTCTCTGAACGGGATGCGGTTGGCGGCACCTCGTGGAAGTGAAAGCCGTCGCCCCTCCCCACGCACAATTGATCGCGGGGAGGGAACTTTGGTTTTGCCTTACTGGGTGAAGGGCTTCCAGACATCCTCATGGTCAGCCAGCCACTTGGTGGCGGCGTCCTGGTGGCTCATCTTGTCGATGTCCACAAGGGCAGCCATCTGGCCGATATCCGTCGACGAGAAGCTCATCTTCGCAAAGGCGGAGTAGGCTGCCGGATGGGTCTTCGGGAACTTGTAGTTCGCCGCTTTTTTCAGCCAACCCTTAGGCGAGCCACAGCTGCCATCACCACCATCTGCAACCCGGCACCCATCCTTGTAGGGCGGGAACTCGATGAACACAAAACCTTCTGCATCGGTAAAGTTTGGTGTCCAGTTAAAGGTGATAATGCCGCGGCCTTCCTTCTTGGCCGACGCCAGTTCGGCCCAGATTGCATCTGCGCCACCGGCAAACTTCACGACGTATTTGTCGCCAAGGCCGAGCGCCGCAAGCCGTGTCGGCATCAGGTCGCCATGCCAGCTCTGCGGTCCTTCCAACCAACGGCCCTTGCCCTCGGAATCGGCGGTCGCAAAGACTTCAGGGCAGTCCTTCAGTGCTTCCCAGTTTGGCAGACCTGGGCACAGGTTGTCGTCGATCACGTACTGAGGAACGCCCATTTCCTCGAGCGTTGCCGCCGAGTGCGTTCCGGCATCGATCAAACCACCTTTGGCCATGGCGTTGTAGAACGAGGCGCCAAATGTTGACTGCCAGACTTCATGCGAGATCGTTACGTCACCAATACGGATGGCTTCGTAGACCGCCTGAGTGTCTGCCGGTACATACTCGACATTGTCGCCCAGGCTTTCGAAGATGCCACCGATCACATAGGCCATCACGACCTGGCTGGACCAGTTATGCGTCGGGATGACGATCGGTTCGGCCGAATCTTCCGCCCAGGCAGAGGGCGCCATCAGAGCAGCCGCGGCCACCCCCAGCGCAAGTTTATGCAAAGATTTAGTCATGTCGTTCTCCCTTGATTGTGTTTGGCGGTACGCCCCGCCCTTCTCACAGTTGATCGGTTCGTTATCTTGCCGTTTTGTGTTGGCTCCGGCTTCTGGTGTCCGGTGGCAGCCCGGGGGCGCAGCCTGCGCCCGCGGAAATCTTGCGTCACTCCTGCAGATACGCCTCCAGCGAGTCGTCCAGCGCGTCCTTCCATGGGGTGTGATGGGCCGGCGCCATCGTCCCGGTGATGACCGAGCGATAGCTGTTGTCCCTGAAGGTCATGATGTCTTTCTTCTTGTGCTTCTTCCACTGGAAGAATGCCTCGTTGGCGCCGTCGACATCAAAACTGGGGTAATCAGTTTCGGCGATCAGCTCCTTCACATAGTCGCCCTGATAGCGGATGGCGGCGTAGTCATCTTCGCCCGCATCCTCGGCCGCAACCCGCTGTGTGACATCGGCAGCGCGCGCATCGCGTGCGGCCGGAATCTCGATCTTGCCCATGATCACGTCACGCACCCACCAGGCTTGGGCGTCGAACATGTTGAAGGTGTACCACTGGTCCTGCATGCCCAGATAGAACAGCGCCGGATTGTCGACCCAGGCCACTCCCTTGTACAGATCGGCGGTCGCCAGCCGGTTGGTGGTCTGCAACCGCAGCGCGTCGGGCATGAACGGGAAATGGTGCTTGTAGCCAGTGCACAGGATGATCGCCTCGACATCCGCAGTGGTGCCATCCTTGAAGGTGCAAGTGTTGCCCTCAACCTTCTGCAACAGCGGCACCTCGGTCCAATTATCGGGCCAAGCATAGCCCATCGGCGCGGTGCGGTGGCTGACGGTGATCGACTTGGCCCCGTATTTCCAGCATTGCGAACCAATATCCTCGGCCGAATAACTGGTGCCGATGATCAGGATA
>JAQBYL010000292.1 GCA_027622495.1 Pseudomonadota bacterium | reverse complement strand
CAGGCAGGCTTTCAAGATCGGCAAATGTGCTGATCTGTGCCGCTTTGAGATAAGAGCGCAATCCCGACTCGGGTGAGGTCACCGCGCTTGATTCAACAAAACTGCTGCCACGATCACCAAGGTTTGCAATACTGGCAAGATTGCCAACCAGAGCTATTTTCAGACCCGCTTGGTCGGTTAGCGGCAGCAGACCCCCTTTGTTCTTGAGCAGCACCATGGATTTCTCGGCGGCTTCACGCGCCAGATCCACATGGGCTTTACTTTCAACCACATCCGTTGAGGTGACTGCCGGTTTGTCTAACCCCCACGCTAACTTCTGGTAGATCGCCCTCCGAGCGCAGGCTCGAAGGTCCCCTTCGGTGAGCTCACCCGCCACCAGCGCCTGTGCGATATTCTGGTCGCTGTAGCGATAGGCCGCAGGCATTTCAATATCCATGCCCGCTTTGATTGCCGGTGCCGTAGAACGCGTACCGAGAAACCAGTCAGATTCAACAAAGCCGCTAAACCTCCACTCGTTGCGCAGAATGTCGTTGAGCAGCAGGTCGCTCTCACCGCAATAGGTTCCATTCACTTTGTTGTAGGCACTCATCACCGAGGCGGCTGCACCTTCCATCACGCATCGTTTGAAATGCGGCAGATAGATTTCATGCAGCACCCGCTCATCTGCGTTCGCAGACATGGTAAAGCGGGTATTTTCCTGATTGTTGAGCGCAAAGTGTTTGGGGCTCGCAAGCACATGATTCTGCGCGCCACTGACAAAAGAAACCCCCATCGCACCCATGTGAAACGGATCTTCCGAGTAACTCTCCTGCGCCCTGCCCCAGCCTGGATGACGCAGCAGGTTGATGGTGGGAGCAAGAACGACATTGCCGCCTTTGGCCAGCACTTCCAGGCCAATGGCTTTGCCAATGCGATTTTCGAGATCCACATCAAAGGTAGCACCTCTGGCAATGGCCACCGGAAAGGCGGTTGCCTTGCCAGCGCGCGCGCCACGTGGACCGTCAACCATTCGAAAAGGCGGAATGCCGGCGTCTTCGTCACCACCGGCGTAGTACAACCCGTCGATGGTGTGCGTCTGCAGACCGCGCATCTGGTTCAGCAGATCCTCGATCGACATGCCTTCCATCAGTGCATCAACGCGTCGGCTTACTTCGGCATGATCGATGCTCAGGCCTTTGTTGCCTGCATGTATGTGGTCGCCATCAAACGCTACTATCTGTTTCATACTGCGGGAAGCTCTCTCAGATACGTGCAGCCTAACACTATTCAGAGTCTGGCCGACCGACCTCGTTCGAGCGGTGACCGTCTGCGCGAACTTGTGCACAACTACGCTGAGTTGCTGAACGATCCAATTGTGGTGGGCCTGATCCGTGCGGTCATTGCCGACAGCCAGAACAGCAGCGCATTCAGAGATCGCCTGGATACCCACGGCAACGAGATTCTGGCGCACGAGTTCCTGATCGACATCACCGAATTGCTGCAGCGCGAAAATCCGGCCGAAGTAACTCAGGCTGCCCAGGCCAGCATTGAACTGCGTGGCAGCCTGGAACACATAACACTTCTACCGCAGCTTTTGTTTCAAGAAATTGTCGATCCCGAAAACCTGCGTCAACGGGTGGATGAGACTCTGGCCTCGTGGCAGAAAAGATGGATCCTGCCCGCAACCTGATTGTCCCGGCGGGCTCCGGCGGGCTCCGGCGGGCTCCGGCGGGCTATTGAGTCGATCACGTGTAAAAAACGCTTCAATCTGGTATTCCTGTCAGAATCTATTAACATCCCGGCCTACGAAAATAACGCTTCACTTTCCTCATACCAGGTTCATCAACCATGAAAAGAATTTTTCTCGTCTGTTTTGCGCTGACCATCATGATCATCCAGGGCTGTTCATCCATGGGCAGCAAGCCGATGACAGCACAGGGCCTGTTCGATCGTCACATGGCAGCCACTTATGGCAGCAAGGGTCCGTCTGCGTTTCCATCAGTGACCACGTCCGGCAAGCTGTTCATCGACAGTTTTGGTCTGGAAGCCGCCGTCAAGGCACGCCAGATGGCGCCCGATAGTTCATCCACCCTGGCATCGGTAATGGGCATGGAATTGCACATTGGATGTCACGCCGGTGAGTGCTGGGAACAGGCGCCTGGTGCCGGTATAGCAAAACTGTCAGGCGATCGCTTGACGTTTCAGCTTCAGCAGGCAGATCTCAGCCAGTATTCCCATATGGATCAATATTACGCGACGCTTGAAATCGTTCCTGAGGCTGAAGGTGTTGAGAGTAATACCGTTGAAGTCCGCGCCACCCGCGAAAACGGCAGTTCAGACAGCTACTTTTTCGCTAAGGACAGCGGCCTGATCCAGAAAACCGTGCTGGACGCGTTTACTGCCCAGGGCAAAATGAAGGTAACCGCAAACTCAAAGAAATACGCCGAATTCAACGGCCTGACCCTCGCCACTGAGGTCGAGCAGGTTACGCCCATGGCCACGATTAGAATCGTGATCGAGGACGTTTCGTTTGACGCCTTGTCGGCGGCTGACTTCAAGCACTGACAGCACAGTAGGGTAAATCGCCAGACTGGTGCTGACGCTTTACCCGCGAAAACTCTAACCCATCCGCATCCGCGGTCGGGTGCCAATAATCGTAAGTTCCGTGAGGCGCTCAAGATCGGGCGCGCTCAACCCCAGATCCCCACCCAGAATTTCGTGATTGTGCTGGCCGAGCGTAGGGGCCGGAGACTTGATCGCAAAGGGCTGCGATCCGCTGCGATACGGGGCCGAAGGATTGGGTTGCAGACCAACAACGGCTCGCTCGAGCCACTGCCAGTAGCCACGCTCCAGAAGATGCGGATCTTCCAAAAGTGTTGCGGCCGTATGGGTCGATGCCGCCGGTACCCCGAGAGATTGAAGACGGTGCATTAGCCGAGTGGCATTCTGTTGGGCCGTATAGGCACTGATATGCCGATCCAGTTCATCTGCGCGAGCAATTCGCTCTTCACATCCACCGAACCCGGCAACGCCTGGACCGATCTCCTGTTTGAGTGCTTGCCATTGAGATTCGTCGAACGCCTGAATCACGATCCATTCATCATCGCCAGCACATCGATACACGCCCTGCGGCGCGATTGTGTCCGAGCGGTTACCCTGCCTTCGAGGGGTGGCGCCGGTGGCAGAAAATTCCAGGATGCCGTGCGCGGCCAGTGCAAACAGAGCTTCTGTCTGTGACAAGTCAACAAACTGACCCTGGCCGGTTCTGGCCTGATGACGCAATGCGACCAGCAGCGCGGCCGAGCCATTCAGACCACCGCAAGCATCCCCATAGGCCACATGCTGCATGGTTGGCGGATCGTCCTCGCAGCCATTCAGATGCGGAAGCCCCGAAGACTGCTCAACCGTTGAACCATAGGCTCTGAACTCACGCCACGGACCGGTGGAACCGAATGCCGGCATTGACATCAGAATGATGTTATCTCTGACCTCGCGGAAGACCTCATAGCCGAGATTGAGTTTTGGCAGCACGCTGGATGAATAGTTTTCCACCACCGCATTTGCGGTCTTAACCAGCCGAAGCAACAACTTGCGTCCCTCCGGATGTGCAAGATCAAGCGTAACGTTGCGTTTGTTGCGATTGACCATGTTGAACGCCGTGGACTTTTCTGCGCCGCCATCTTTGATCCACTGTGGTGTCGCCTCCCAGCTACGCCACCAGTCAAATCGTTCACAACTCTCGACCTTGATCACGTCTGCACCCATGTCTGCCATGTGCCGACAGGCAAGCGGTCCAGCCCAGCCCATGCTCAGATCGATGATGCGGATCCCTGCAAGTGGGTCAGAGGATTTCACTGCTGACCTCCTTCGTGTGTTCGCCCAGCGCAGCCACAACACCGCCAAACTTCGGCGGTGTCTCGTACAGGCGAAAGGGTACGCTCGGAACGGTCAGGGATTCACCAGACGGCAACTGTGCTTTTGTGAACGCGTTCCTCGCAACAAACTGATCAACACCAAACAGCTCTTCCATGGTGGGTACCCGCGCGAGCGGGATGGCGTTCGTCTGACCGCGATAAAACAGCTCCTCCGCTGACTGGTTAAGCAGCCGCTCACGTATGACGGGCTCCAGAACATCGATCGCCTCCAGCCGCCCGACGGACGATTGAAACATCTCTACATCAGCAAAATCAGGCATATCCAGCAGCCTGCAGAATGACCGCCACTGCGACGGCGTGAGAACGGTCAGACCAATCCAGCCATCGGCGCAGGGAAATACCCCCAGGGGATAAGTTGGCGGATAACGGTTGATACCCATCCGCTGCGCCGAAAGTCCGCTGTTGTAGTAACCGATCACCCCGACATCGGTAAAGCACAGGGTCGACTCAAATATGCTTGTTGTCAGATGGACAGGCGTGGACCGATTGCCGATCTCCCCTGCCAGAACCTGCGCCAGGCTGCCGGTGAAAGCGGTCAACCCGCCGACGATCTCTGCCTGATAACCCGTAGGTATCAGTGGCGGACCTTCAACGCGCCCGATATTTTTGAGCATTCCATTCAACGCAAAACACTGTGCGTTCGATCCAACGAACTCCGAATAGGGTCCGCTTTCACCGTACCAGCTGATGGAGGCACGTACGCCACCACAGGTGGCCTCGTCTGACGTTCCGTCGTCGAGCAGCAGATCGGCACTTTCGATCAACCTGGCGAGCTGCCCGGGATCCATATGATCACGCCGCAGACTCAACTTGTTGGTGTGCAGATACGCATGCATGGCGCTTTCAATCTGATCCGGCATGTAAGGCGCAAGCCGGCGTGTACCAAAACCGGCCTGTGGCTCAACGTTGAGCACTCTCGCGCCATAGTCGGCGTAAAGTTTTGCGCAATAGCTGGTTGCAATGCTGCCACTGACATCCACTACACTGAGACCTTGCAGCGCTTGCTGCGACATATCTCCTCCTGTTGAGGCACACATCCTAGCCTGTCCTTCGAAAGGCGTCAGCCGCATGGCATGGGCGACCTGTCAATCTGCAGCAGTATACCGCCACAAGCTGCTAAGGTGGCCACCCGGTAAGTGGCTAACGATCTCATTGTGGAAATCAGAAATTTCTTTAGCGGAAGATCCATCGTGTTCTGGCTGGTCATGCTGTTCGTGGTGTTGCCGATCTTCCCGGCACTATTCGGCAGCATCGGGTTTCTGCTCTACATCTACTGGCCGATTGATCTTACGAAAGCTCAACTGCCCGAGGTGTATTCCACCACCCGCCATGTGATCCTGATTTCGCACGGTCTGAACGACACCGCCGAACACTGGCCGACCGATCTCAAATCAGCGCTGAGCCCACCAGACGAACACACCCAGATCATCGCCTTCGACTGGAATCCCTATGCGCGCAACACCGCACGCTGCTCGGTCGATGGCAAGCGGATCGGGCAATTGGTCGGTGAGCACCTGGCACACCAGACCGCAGTTCAGTCGGTGCACTTTGTTGGCCACAGCTGCGGGGCTTTCATCAACCTGGGGGCATGTCGCGCCATCAAAGCGACGCGACCGGAGATAAGTGTTCAGACGACTTATCTCGATGCGGTTGCAATCTACGGCGGGATTATCTGGGACTACGGTCTGCAGAATTTCGGGACCTGCGCAGACTTTGCCGATGCGTACATCGACACCGGTGATGGTGTACCAGGCAG
>JAQBYL010000291.1 GCA_027622495.1 Pseudomonadota bacterium | reverse complement strand
ATTCATCATGTCCAGAAGACCCTGGACGGTGCCGTCTTCGCCTGGCGGACCATGCAGGACTGGAAACACCACCTCTGGTGCCGCCTCGACAAGAGCGGCTGGCAATGTCGTGCTGATCTCGATGGTGGTGACGCGATGCCCGCCTGCTTCAAGCCCGCCCACCACCTCTTTGGCCGAAGCCCGTGAGACGGAAGCCTCGGCCGAGTCGCCGCCCATCAGTACTGCGATATCGAGCGTCAAAGTGTTGTGTCTCCCGGTGTTTCAATTGCAAAAGCTTCACACAAAAACTCGTATTCATCATTGATCGCCTGCGCGATGTTGTGCCCATCGCGAAAGCCGTGACCTTCATTCTCGAAATAAACATAGCGTACCTTGATGCCTTTGGTGCGCAGCACTTTGACCATTTCCTCAGCCTGGTTAGGCGGCACGACCCGATCTTCACCCCCTTGAAAAAAAATCACCGGACAGTTCAGCTGATCGATGTGGTGGATGGGTGATCGGGCGTCAAGATTCAACTCATCTCCAAGCAATCCTTCCAGGTACCTGCTTTCGAACTTGTGCGTGTCATCTGCAAGGCTCTTCAGATTGCCGATGCCGTAGTAAACCGCACCAGCCTTGAACGTCGCGGTGCTGGTCAGTGCAGCCAGCGTGGTAAAGCCACCGGCACTGCCACCGCGCAGGGCGACCCGGGTGGGGTCAATCAGATTGTTGACGATCAGATAGTTGATCGCGTCTTCACTGTCGGTCACGTCGAGGACACCCCAGTTACCCTGCAGAGCGTCGCGGTAAGACCGTCCATAACCGGTGCTGCCACGGTAGTTGACATCGATCACCATCCAGCCGCGACTGGTGAAGTACTGCACTTTGAGGTTGAGCGCCGAACTGGTTGAACCGGTAGGGCCACCATGACTCAGGAGCATGACCGGAGGTTTTTCAGTACGCGGTAGCGCCGTTGCGGGGACCGACGGATTGAATGGCCGGTAGAGGTAGGCGTAGCAGCGGCGCCCATCCCGGGTTGGAAAGGCAATATGTTCCGGCTCACTGACCAGGTGAGCATCCACAGCCTGCGGTGTTTCGCGCAGTATACGGTGGGTGCCATCGGCCGGGTCGAGTTCGACGATGGCCGGTCCTTGTGTATTTCGCTGGGCAACGAATAAGACCTGCCCGGCATGGCAGGTGAGGTCCGTATACCCGCAGTAGGCGTCCGTCAGCGGCGAGCTGAAGCCGTTGTTGGTATCGATCAGCACAAGCTCGCTTCGACCCGATTCACGGCGAACAGCGACCAGGTGCCCCGGTCCGATTTCGGCAATGTCCCTCGCACCCAGTTGCCACAGCGGACCGGCGTATTCAGCCTCGTCGGTCAGGAGGCTTCTGATACCACTGGCATCGAGTACATACGGGTTCCAATAACCTGTCGCATCGCTGATAAAGATCAGGTCCGACGTGGCGGTCCAGGTCGGCTGGACAACGGATTCCTGAGCGCCCCCTGCCACCACGGTTGCGTTGATCAACACTCCGTCAGATTTCTGCTCTGCGACGTACAGGAGCGTTCCGTCCCATGGCATGTTCGGGTGATCCCAGGCGATAAAGGCAAGGCGGGAATCGGCCGACAATGCGGGATCGGCGTAAAAGTCGTGACCCTGATGCAGGATCGTCATGTCCCCGTCGTCGAGGCTGATCGCAGCAATCACGTTCTGAGGTTCTGCGTGAGCGGACGAACGCGTCTGCGACCCGTTATGAATTTCGGCAACACTGATGAGACGCTGGTGTTCGCGATCAAGCGCAAGCGATGAAAACCTGACCTGTGAATCACCTCTGGTCAGTTGCGTGATTTTTAAAGCGGCGTCGACGAAGTAGATGTTCTGGTCGATTGCGTTCACAAACCAGACACCGCTTTCGCAGGCGAGCATCGCCGATCCACCGTATTCGTGCACGCGGCTGCGGACGTTGAAGGGAGCAGGTGTCAGGAGTTGGGTCTGCCCGTCGCTATGGCTGAAAGCGGCGACCCGGCCGCCCTCCTGCGGAAGGCTTTCCAGCCAGTAGCGCGTTCCGTTAACGCTCTGCAGATCGCTGAAACCCGTTGCGCCCCGCGCCACAGCTTGCGCTGAAATCTGTGAATCCCAAGTCCCGTAAGCGTTGGCCAACTTATCCCTCCCGGTGGTCAAGGACGTGGATTGATGCACGCCCAGCGCTCATGGTCCCGCCACGCGCCGTCGATGTAGAGATAACCCGGCGAAAGGCCTTCGCACTGAAAACCAGCCCGTTTCACCAGGGCAATCGATGGTCGATTGCCGGGTTGTATGTTCGCTTCGAGGCGGTGCAGGCCCAAACGGGTAAACGCTCTGGCCTTGACCTTTTCCAACCCCTTCGACATGTACCCTTTGCCACGGTAATCCACGTTCACGTAATAGCCGAGGGAGGCGCTCTGGAATGATCCACGAACGATGTTGTTGATATTGATTACGCCGACGATCACGTGATTTGCCGACGAGCATACCGCGAGCCCGACATGATCGTCGCGGGCCAGCCGCATCACATACAGATCGAAGGTGTGATTTGAGGTGGGCGGACTGATCCAGGGATCATGCAGCGCTTTACTGCAGCGGGTCAGATCCAGATATTCCGTCCGATCGGTTGCCGAGATCGGGCGCAGATAGACATCATCGTCAGTGATCATGTGAGACTTGATTCTCAAGCAGAAAGATCTCCCACAGTGCGGGTGGAATCATCGCCAGGCCAAGCACCAGCACGTGCAGCGGGTGCGGAAGGTATCCGTTGTCGAAGAACATCAGGCCGTGAAAGCTGAAATCGCGCAGATACCAGAACAGCAGACCCGACGTGGTCAGCGCAAAGGCAATGGTCAGCAGCAGGAAGCGGGTGAAGTACTTCATGCAGCCAATATATAACCTGCGCCCCGATGCGCAAACCAGGCGCGCGAAAATGCCTTGATGTCGTACCTGCGGGCAACACTGTCATGGTCTGGGGCTGCCGGGTCGAGAACCAGGACTTGTTCTTTTTCGATGCCGTACACAACCACCAGATGACCACCGGTCTTGTTGAGTGGTGCACCGGGCAGAGCACCTTCTGCAAAACGGATGCTTGCTACAACCGGATGCCCGGCATCGAGTGCTGGCATCACATCCGACCAGCCGCTGAACACTTCCACGGCACCCAGGCGGCCAGCCATCGCCGCGGCGCGGATGGCCAGCGGCCAGACGCCGTACATGCCGGTCACCTGATCGCGGCATTCGGCTACCAGATCGAGCCAGCCCTGACGCCCGGGTCGATCGACTAACATGGCCATGGACGTGGGCGAACAGATGCCGTGGCGGATGTTCTCCGGCGCCTGCATCTGCGATATGGGCAGGGGGCATCTGGTTAGGGATACCTGTGCATGCGTGTTTGCAGGTTCAATCGTTAACGGTCGCACCGATACGGTGAGCAGGAAATCCAGCGGCTGCCGATCGACGATCACATCCAGCACGCTCGCGCCAAGGTCGCGCGTGGTATGCCAGGCATCGATGTGCGTGGTCACCGGGGCGTCGGTCGGTACTGCGGGGGCTGCGGTTTGTGCGGGAACGCTGTTCAGCTGCCACGCCTGGTTTTGCTCATCGCGCAAGCTGAATTGGAAGCAGTAGGGGGTGCCTGTCATACTCAGGCTCGGCACAATAATGTGCTCAGCCGGACAGGGAGGTAGTTCCAGAGAGGTGCGAAAGCCCTGTTCACACTGTGCCCAGTTTACCGCGGTACGCGTGCTCAGAGGGTAACCCGGCTGGTTGGTACTTCTATCTGTGTAGCGCATGATCAAACCGACATTGACTCTCTTCTCAACCGATCACTGCAGGCTCTGCGACCAGGCCTTCGACCTGCTTGCGAGTATGCCAGATCTTGCCGGCCAGACACTGGACGTGGTCGATGTTGCACACGACGATGATCTGCTCGCACGGTACGGTGAGCGCCTGCCGGTGCTCAAATGGGGTTCAGCTGAACTTGCCTGGCCGTTCACACGGGATACCGTGCGCGCATGGCTCACGTCGGAAGCCTGAAGAGCGTTGTGGCGTTTCTGGTGGTAAAAGCCGAAACCTCATCCAGGTCACGGTGGATCAGGTCGGCGATTCTGGCCGCCACATGACCAAGCAGACAGGGTTCATTGCGCCGCTTGTGCGGGCTTGGTGAACTCGCGGGGTAGGGCAGCAGATAGGGCGCATCGGTTTCGATCACCAGACGCTCGGTTGGTATCAACGGCACCAGCTGCCGCAGACCAGCCCCCCGTTTCGGGTCGCAGACCCAACCGGTTATGCCGATGTAATAACCCGCCTGTACATAGCGCTTGAGATCATCAGCATCCCCGGTAAAACAGTGGATCACCACGCCGTTCAGGCGATCTCGATAAGGCGCGAGCATGGCATGGACCGCGCCATTTGAATCGCGATCGTGCACAAACAAAGGAAGCCCGGTCTGCAACGCAAGCTGAATGTGGTCGTCAAAGCGCGCGCGTTGCACATCTGGATCGCTGTAGTTGCGATTGAAATCAAGACCGGTCTCACCGATTGCTTTGACCTGGGGCCCTTCGGCAAGCGTGAGGATGGTTCGCTGCCAATCCTGTGACGCAGTGTCGGCTTCGTGGGGGTGGATGCCGGCCGTGCACCAAAGATGTGGATGATCACGCACGAACTGCGCCGCTCGCTGTGAGTTTGTCTCGCTGGTTCCGGTCACACCCATGCTGGTTACCCCGGCGCTCAGGGCACGCTCGAGCACCTTCTCACGATCGTCATCGAACTGACTGCTCATCAGGTTGATCCCGATATCGATCATTGGATGGTGTCTTCGTGAGCCTGGAAGACCGGGTGCAGCGCCTGCAGACGATGCCCGTAGACCTGGTTGAAGGCGATGACGTTCTTGACGTAGTTGCGCGTTTCGTAATAGGGAATTGATTCGATCCAGACATCGGTGGGCATACCGGCGGCGTCCTTGATCCAGCGATCCACGCGATTCTCCCCGGCATTATATGCAGCAGCGGCAAGCCACATGTGCTGGTTGTAGCGATCCAGTAACCAGGCCAGATGCGCAGCCCCGAGTCTGATGTTGACACCCGGATCGTACAGCGAAATGGTAGTAGGAGCGGGGAGCCCGGCACGGGTTGCGGCAATTCTGGCGGTTGCCGGCAGCATCTGCATGAGACCACGGGCATCGGCCGATGAGCGGGCGCTCAGGTCGAAGGCGCTTTCCTGACGCGCGATGGACATCAGAAACGGCAGCGCCACCCCGGATTCGTGGCTCGCGCGGCGAAAGTCATTGAGAAAAAGCATTGGGAAACGCAGATCCAGGTGGTCGAGAAGATCATTGCTGTTGGCAGATCGAATCGCCAACGCGCTTTCGCCAATGGAGGCGAGCAGGTAGGCCAACTCCACCTGCTGGTCGGCTTGCAAACTCTGGTTTAAGGCATACATCTCGCGTCGGGCGTTCAGATCGTCTCCCACGGCGAACAGTTCGAGCATGCGCGCCACCCCGGTGTTTTGCCGCAGATGGCTGAAATTCAGGGTTTCCGGCCGCACGCTCGAGTCGTTGGCATGGGTCTGGCTACCGCGCAGGTTGGCGGCCAGAAAACCGTAGTAGGTCCGTTTGCGCGCGAGATCAGCCAGACTGATGCTAGCCTGTTTCGTCACTTCCGGGGCGGCA
>JAQBYL010000290.1 GCA_027622495.1 Pseudomonadota bacterium | reverse complement strand
GGGATCATGGCGGTGAGTCTCCTGAGCGTTGCCATCGCCACCCTGATCGGTATAGATAAAAAGCTCGGCCGGACTCCCGCCAGACCTCATTTCAGCGATCTATTATCCAAGAGCAGCCGGGTCAATCGACTGTCAGCGGCGAGACTGTTTCTGTTTGGCGCGCGCGATGTCTGGTTTGTGGTGGCGTTACCGGTGTTTCTTCAGGTGCAGTTCGGCTGGTCGAACATTGCAGTAGGGACCCTGCTCGCCTGCTGGATCATCGGTTACGGCTTTATACAGATGCTCGCTCCGGCCATCACCGGGACGAACTCGGGCAAACAACCTGATGGACGCAGCGCTGTAGTGTGGGGAGGTGTGCTGACCCTGATTCCGGTGCTGATCATCATGGCGCTGGCCGCAGACATCGACGCTCAGACGGTCGTCGTTGGTGGTCTGCTGGTCTTCGGGGCGGTCTTTGCGATCAACTCGGCGGTTCATTCGTATCTGATTGTTTCCTATGCGCAAGCCGAGGCAGTCACCCTCGATGTGGGTTTTTATTACATGTCTAACGCCGCCGGGCGACTCATCGGAACTATTCTCTCCGGCTGGGTCTACCAGACCTGGGGTTTTGAGGCATGTCTGCTGAACTGCGCGGTGTTCGTGGGTCTGGCAGCAATCATCTCAACCACCCTGCCCACTCGCGCCTCTGCCATGACCGCGGAGCCCCGGCAGTAAGAGGGCACTTCACTTGGCACTGGGCCAAATCATCGCGTAAAGTCGACGGCCTGCAATCCACCAACACCGACCATCCATCACCACAGGGGACAACACCAAATGGCTCAAACCCACGATCATGAAATCGTTTCGATCTACCCGTTCAGCGAAGAAGAGGTGGATCAGCTGATGAACAATTCGGTGGAGTGCGTGCTCATGTGGGCCACTAAAGATGGCTGGCCCGTGGGTGTTACCCATGCGTACGTCTGGCATGACGGCAAAATCTGGATCACTTTCGCCGAGCACCGGCATCGTACCGCCGCCATCCGACGAGACAACCGCGTATCGGTCAACGTCAGCAGTCATGGCTATCCTGCCGGTGCAAACAGAGACCTGCCAGGGGGCGCCATTACTTTCAAAGGGACCGGCGAATTTTTTGACGATGAAAAAACCAGGAAATGGTTCTATACGGCGCTGTCGAGCAAGCTCAATCCCAACAACCCGGCCGGTGAAGATTTTTTTTACAAGCTTCTCGACTCACCGCTTCGGCTGATTCTGGCGGTCACGCCGGTGAAAAGTATCATGTACAACGGCAAAAAAGCCGGTGCGCACATGGTCGGGCAGATCTCTGAAGACGAACTCGGCGAACGGCTGGGTGCAGACGCAGAACGCATGAACAAAGCGCGGGCAAAACGCGGTCTACCACCCCGCTGAGAACACAGATCTCCGTCAGGTCAGGTGTGACACAGGCTCAAGCCCCGGTTCGATCACAATTGTTCCGCAAGCTTCTGCCTGTGCCACACACCGTCGCCGAAAAGGTACTGACTGTGGATCTGACGTTTGTGGTAGATCTGCACATCCGCTTCCCAGGTAAAACCGATCCCACCATGCAACTGGGTACCTCGATTGGCGCAGAACTCCGCCGTATCTGACGCACTGGACTTGGCAAGCCGTGCACAACGATCGGCGTCGTCCGGGTCGGTGTCGTAGGCGCAGGCGGCGTTGTAGACCAGCGAACGAGTTTCGTCTGTGGCGATCATCATGTTGACGATGGGATGTTTGACCGCCTGAAAAAAACCAATCGGGCGATCAAACTGCGTTCTGATCCGGGCGTACTCAGCCGTGGTCTGCAACAACCATTCGCATCCTCCAGCAATATCTGCAGCCACCAGCGTCAGGAGCGCAGGCATGGCTTTGTGCAACGCCTGCGCACCCAGGTTTGCTGGCGCTACACAGTCAGCCTCAGCCGCACTGAAACTAACCCTTCCCTGATCCCGGGTCAGGTCAACAATCCGGTCAAACTCCCGGGTAACACCTTCGCCCTCTGTCTCGATACAGTACAGACCAACGCCATCGGCATTGACTGCAGCAACCACCAGAAAATCGGCTTTCTGCAGATCCTGAATAAAGTAGCTGGTGCCGGTAAGACCCTGTTCATCCGCTGCCACATCTGTTGAATCTGATCCAAGCGATCCATCTGCACCAAAGATTGCAAGGGTGGCACTCTTGCCTTGTGCAATTTTGCGCAACCACGCAGAAGCTTCGACCGTGCCCGCTTCCCTCAACACAAAGGTGGCATGCAATGTGGATGTCAACGGTGTCGGCATTGCACTACGCCCGATCTCTTCCATGACAGCCACCGCAGTGACCAGATCCATGCCGGCGCCGCCGTCTTTTTCCGGCACTGCAAGTGCCGACCAGCCGAGTTGAACCATCTCTTTCCACGCTGCCTGATCAAAACCGCCGGTCCGCTCTTTGCCGAGATAGGGATCTTCCGACCCGGCAATCTGTTTGCGCAGCGTCACAAGCGGTTGCTTGTCTTCCATGAATTTGCGCGAAGCATCTTTCAGCATCTGCTGTTCTTCGCCAAAACCGAAATCTCTGGGTTGTGCCATGTTAGTTTCCTACTTCGTTTTCGGAAGGCCAAGCACACGCTCGCCCAGAATATTGCGTTGAATTTCGCTGCTGCCGCCGGAGATGGTGCCGGTGTAGGTGTTCATGTAACCGAGCGTCCATTTGCCATCTGCAACCGAATTGGCGTCACCGACGTACAGGCTTGAAGCCATGCCGAGGATGGCCAGTGCGCATTGATGTACGGCCTGACCGATTTCTGATCCGACCAGTTTTCCCTGAAGGGGTATTCGCATGGCACCCCCGTTCAATTCCCTGTTGGCCGCCCGCCGGGAACTCTGCATCAGCGCTTCGGTTCGTTCGTAGAGTTTCATTATGCGATCGCGCCACACCGGATCATCCCAAACAGACCGACCGTTGCGCGACGTACCTTTCGCTAGCGCAATAAGCTGCTCCATGGTGCCCATTGGTGATTCTGAACTGGCCACCGCACCGACTCCCTGTGCCGCACCTCGCTCACTGGTTAGAGTCGACATGGCTACCTTCCAGCCGGCCCCTACCTCATCTATGCGCATGTGATCGGGCACGATGACGTTGTCGAGCACCACTTCATTAAAGCCGGATTCACCCGTCATCTTGTGGATCGGGTTGACCGTTACACCCGCAACGTCCATGGGGCAGATGAAATAGGTGATGCCGTTGTACTTGTCAGCCTTGTCGGTTCTCGCCAGAAGCAGCATCCATCGGGCGAGGGCACCGAGGCTTGTCCATACCTTGCTGCCATTCACCAGCCAGTTGTCGCCCTGTTTGACTGCACTGGTGGAAAGAGAGACGAGATCCGATCCGGCACCCGGTTCTGAAAACCCCTGACACCAGATGTCTTCGCCGGAAAATATTGGCGGCAGATAGGTCTGCTTCTGCGCTTGCGTCCCATGTGCCAGCAAGGTGGGGGCAGTCATCCCAAGCCCGATCCAGTTGATGAAGTAAGGTACCTGTGCACGGCGGACTTCTGCACTGGCGATCTGTTGAAAACCCGTGTGGCCATGACCGCCATATTCTTTCGCCACGTCGGTTGCGATCAGCCCCGCCTCGTAACACTTCGCCTGCCAGTCAACCAGGTAAGACCGATGCTCGTCCGCGGTCACCTCATAGGCAGCCTGTGGTAAAGGCATTCTGGTCGGTGGCGGCCTGTTCTCTTCAAGCCAGGCCCGGCAATAGGCCCGGAACTCTGCCTGCTCCGGGCTTTCCTGACCCCGCTTGGAACTTTCCGCCATGCTGCTCTCCACTCTTCTATCAATCTCAAGACCCCGCCTAATCTAAAAGACTCAGCCGAAAAAATCATGTTAACGTTGCTGTTTTTTAGCGGGGCAGGCAATGGAAATTCACGGTTTTTGCGACGGCAAGTTCAGCAGAGTGCGCGAAGAGTTCGAGCGCAATTTCGACGAACGGGGTGATGTTGGTGCGAGTTTTGCCGCTACGGTGAACGGCGAATTTGTCATCGACCTGTGGGCCGGCCACGCAGACGCAGCCAGAACCCGACCCTGGAACGAAGACACCATCGTTAACGTCTATTCCACCACCAAGACCATGACCTTCATCAGTGCCTTGGTGCTGGCGGATCGTGGCGAGTTGGACTTCAATGCCCCGGTCAGCCGTTACTGGCCCGAATACGCAGCGAATGGCAAAGAAAAAACCGAAGTCCGTCATTTCATGAGCCACAGTGCTGGCGTGCCGGGCTTTGCCCCCGTTCTCTCGGCAGCCGAACTCTACGACTGGGCTGGCGCCATCGAAAATCTGGCGGCGCAAAAACCCTGGTGGGAACCCGGCACACAAAGTGGTTACCACGCCATTACCCAGGGCTTTCTGATTGGCGAAGTGATCCGGCGCATCACCGGCAAAACCATGGGCACATTCTTTGCCGACGAGATCGCCGGGCCGTTGGATGCCGACTTTCATATTGGTGTAAGCCCTTCCGACTTTCCGCGTGTTGCTCAGATGATCCCAGCCCCACCAGTAGAAGGTGGTGCGTTTGGCAACATGGATCCTGATTCGATCACGGCCAGAGTTTTCGCAAGCACCGATCTTGGTAATGACGCAGTCAACTCACCCGGCTGGCGGCAGGCTGAAATACCGGCAGCCAATGGTCACGGCAATGCACGATCTGTTGTGCGCGCACAAACCCCACTCGCCAACAACGGCTCGGCTTTCGGTGTTGATCTACTGTCTGCCGCGGGCTGTAAAACAATGCTCGAAGAACAGACCAACGGCACCGACGCCGTGCTGATGATGCCCATCAGATTCGGCATGGGTTATGCATTCCCTAACCCGTTGATGCCCATGTCGCCAAGCGAGACTGGGATGTTCTGGGGCGGCGCAGGTGGCTCCACGATCATTATCGATCAGCAGAACAAGGCGTGTTTTTCCTACGTGATGAATCAGATGGCAGCGGCGATCGTCGGTGATGTTCGCGGGGGGGCGCTTGGCAAGGCTTTCTACGAGAGTCTGTAGTCGCAGCAGTCAGGCTTCCAGCTCTTCCCAACGCGCATAAGTCTCACTTAAGCGGGTTTGCAGATCAGTGAGCTTCTGAAGAGTGGCCGCCACCTGCGCCTGCGGTTGATCGTAGAACGCCGGGTCCGACGTCTGTTCCTGCAAGCACGTCTGCTCGGCTTCGAGTTCTTCGATCAAAGCCGGCAGGCTATCCAGCTCACGCTGTTCCTTATAGCTGAGCTTCGCCCTCTTTTTAACTGGCGGTTGGGAGACCGTACTGGTCGGGGTCTGCTTTCGCTTCTGCGCCTCTGCATCAGTCGATGCCTTCTGTCTTAACCAGTCGCTGTACCCACCAACAAACTCCTCAACCCCTCCCTCACCATCGAGCACCAGGGTGCTGGTCACAGTGCGATCCAGAAAACTGCGATCGTGGCTCACCAGCAACAGGGTGCCGTCGTACTCAGACAACAACTCTTCCAGTAATTCAAGGGTTTCGATATCCAGATCATTCGTCGGCTCATCCAGAACCAGAAGGTTAGCCGGCTGGGCAAATAGCTTTGCCAGCAGTAGACGGTTTCGCTCACCACCTGACAGAGTTTTTACCGGTGAACGTGTTCGCGCCGGGGGGAAGAGAAAGTCCGCCAGATAGCTCACCACGTGG
>JAQBYL010000289.1 GCA_027622495.1 Pseudomonadota bacterium | reverse complement strand
GTGACAAGGCCAAGGCGGAGAAAGCAAAGAACGAGACCCTCAAGACCAGGATCGAGCGGCTGAGTGAGGACCTCAAGGAGCAGAAAGCAGGTCTTGTGAGCACATCGAAACTGGCAAATGAAGCCGAAGCCCGCAGTAGCAAGTCGGCTGTCCGGATCGGCGACCTGGAACAGAAACTGACCGACAGTACAAAGAGCCTGGATGAGCAGAAGAAACTCTCTCAACGCCAGGCGGAAGAACTCGCGGCGCTGCGCAAACGGGTGGACGCAGCTGCCTTAAGTGAGCTCAAGGCACGCAAAACAATCAACGATACAGATGCGCAGCTCAAGGAGCGCGATCAGTCGCTCGAAGCTGCGGAGCAGCAAGCGGCTGCCTATAAGGAACAGGTGACCGCGCTGGGTAAGGCCGTTGAGGCTGCATCAGACCAACTTGCAAAAAACCAGAAGCAGAACCAGATGCAGAGCCAGAGACAGGCCGAGAAAAGCAGACTTGACCTGGCCCAGGCCAAACGCCTGGAGCAGAAAGCAGGATCTGAACTGAGCGAGGCCACGGCGCGGATTCAAACGCTCGTCAGTCAGGTCGAGGAACTGCAGGTGACCAATCGCGATCTTGAGAACGATGTGTCCGGTATGCTCATCAAGCTCGGATCGGGTGCAACCGGTCTCCTGGCCCGCCGGGTCTCCGGTTATCGTCGTCTGCAGCAGAAATATGCTGCTCTGCTGGGCAGATCATCCTGAGTTCCAGCGGGTTTGCCTTTACCTTTGTGGTGCACGGCGGTGAGCTTGAGCTCAAGAGTTGTCTGCTGGCCGCATCGCTCTTCAAGAACCTCGCTTGTCCGCATGATCTGATTGGTGCTGTCGCTTATCCGGAAGACACCTGGGGTGCCATGTCGGCAGAAGGGATTGCTGTTCTGGCCCGCTGTGGTGTCACGCGAACGCCGATCCTGAATCGCATCAGTGCCGACTACCCCATAGGCAACAAACTCACGGCCCTCGGTGTGCCTTCAGAATTTGAAAGGGTGGTGTTCCTGGACAGCGACATCCTCCTGATCAGAGCGTTTTATGACCATCCTTGTCTGGCGACAGGTTATGCGGTTAAACCGGCTGATGTAGAAACGTTCACCAAGAACGGAGGAGACTGGTCGCGGGTTTACCGTAAGTTTCATCTGCCGATGCCGAAGTATCGCGTCAAATCCACCCACGGTGATGAGCACATGATGCCTTACTACAATGCCGGAGTGATCTGTTGCAGAAACAACAGCCAGCTCTCGGCACTCTGGGTCGATGTGTGTAATCGAATCGACAAAGACCAGACCATACTGAACAAACGCCCGTGGCTGGATCAGATTGGCCTGCCTGTTGCACTTTCGATGCTGGGGGTTCGACCGCTTGCGTTAACGGAGGATCTGAATTTTCCTGGCCACAAACAGGATGTAGAAGAGGCTAAGAGTGCTTATTTTTGCCACTATCACTGGCCCTCGGTCATCGAAGCGAGTCCGCGGCTGCGCACGCTTGTGGCTGGTCTGATCAGCGAGCACCCCGAATTGCTGGTCATGATGAATCGATTTGACGAATGGAAGCCGGTCGCGGCATGTTGTACGCAATGAACAGGATAGAACATGAACCCAACCTTTCCGGTAGACCTGTCTGCCACTGACATAAGTGCATATCAGGCCGATGGCTTTGTCTGTACTGAAGGGATTTTCAGCGCCACAGAACTCGCTGCGATGAGGGATGCGGTAGATGCCGAAGTTGCCCGTCGAACCGTTGACGACGGACGCAGCGTCGCTGAAAAAAGAATTTACGAACAGTCATTTGTGCAGTGCATGCGTCTGTGGGAGACAAGTCAGGCAGTCCGTCCGTTCACTTGTCATGCAGGACTTGCCGGTGCAGCTGCACAGCTGATGGGGGTAGACAGTGTGCTGCTCTGGCAGGATCAGGCACTCTACAAAGAAGCTGGTGGGCGCGAGACCACACCGCACCAGGACCAGCCTTTCTGGCCGATTGGCCGGGTACCACTCATCAGTGCCTGGATCCCGCTTGATGATGTGACACCGGAAAACGGGGCCATGGCCTACATGCCAGGCTCGCACAAACTCGGTGCGCTTACGGTCGTGGACATTACGCATAGCACCGAACCGTACGACATACGCAACGATCCCGCTCTTGCCGACGTATCCGCACGATGGGTTAGCGCTAAGGCCGGATCGGTGATCTGGCATAACGGGTTCACCGTTCACCAGGCCGCAGCCAACCGTACCGCCAGCCCGCGAAGGGTGTTTACCGTGGTTTACATTGCGGCCGGTTTTCTCCGCGCCCGTGAGTGGCCGGTGTTTCCGCTTGATCGAGCCGGTGTGGCCGTCGGTGAAGAAATGCGCGGTGAAGGGATGCCGATGTTATGGCCGCCTTCCAACACGCTCCCCGAGCCGCCTGCCGAGCTTGGGGTTGCCACCGGACCTCAGTACACACAGCGAAGATAGCGAAGCGATTATGGTATGGTTCGAGGCTCGATTTTCCTTATAGGGAGGTGGTCGGTGTCGACATTGTTTGCAGATCTCAAAGTGGTGGATGCGGCGTCATTTCTCGCTGGTCCCTGTGCGGCCACAATCCTCTCGGACTATGGCGCAGATGTCATAAAGGTTGAGCCCCTGGGCGGCGACCGACATCGTTCAATTGCCGCCGGGCATCCGAGCGAATATTCCTGGCAGCTGACCGATCGCAACCGGCGTGGGATTGCACTCGACATTACCGTTCAGGCTGGCCATGACGTCCTGATGACCATGCTCCGGCAGGCGGACGTGTTTGTGGTCAACTTCAGTCGCGGGCAGCTGAAAAGGCACAACCTTGAATGGGAAACCCTCAAGGCCGTCAACCCCAGACTGATCTTTGCGCAGATTTCCGGCTACGGCATGCAGGGCGATGAAGCCGACCGGCGTGCGTTTGATCTGACCGGCTGGTTTGCCCGTACCGGCATCCTCGACATGATGCGTGACAAAGAGGTTCCACCAACCCTTCCGGCGGGTGGGGTGGGCGATCATGCCACTGCGATGACTCTGTTTGCCGGGATCATGATGGCGCTGTATCGGCGCGATCGCACCGGCGAAGGCAGCATGGTGTCGACTTCTCTTGCGGCCACAGGCACCTGGGCCAATGGCCTGAATCTGCAGGGTGTGATGGCCGGGGTCGATGGGGCAGCACGCCGCGACAAGGAAGGCTGGTCAAATCCTATTCAGAACGTCTATGCCACCCGCGATGAGCGCTACCTGCTGATCTCGGTGCAGAACATCCGGCGTGACTGGCCCAAACTTACCCGCGTACTCGAGCAGCCGCAGTGGCTCGATGACGAACGCCTGCAACCGATCCAGCCGCTGTTTCACAACCGGTTTTATGCACGCGAACAGATTGCAGCCGCCATGCGCAAGCTGGATGCGTCGGTTTTGTGCAAGCGGTTGGATGATGTCGGCATCGTCTACAGCCTGGTTGCGCGCAACGCCGAGGTGATCAACGATCCACAGCTGATTGCTAACCAGGTGATCGTGCCGTCCAACTCGGGCATGCCGGATGTGGAACGGACCTTTGCCACGCCGATCAGTCTTTCTACAGAAACTCAGAAAGTGCCGCAACGTGCGCCACGGCTCGGCGAACACACGTTCGAAGTCCTCAAGGGATTCGGGCTGGCTGAAGATGCCCTTGAAGCACTGGAAACCCAAGGCGTGATCAAGCGCCCGTCAATCGAATAAAGGAGCAGCGGATGCGCCTGTACCACAACCCGATGTCCAGCTGTTCGCAGAAGGTGCGGATGGCCCTGGCAGAAAAAGGTCTCGCCTTCGAAGATACGGTGCTCGATCTGCAGAAAGGTGATCAGTTCGATCCCGCCTACATGGCGTTGAACCCGAACGCGGTGGTGCCAACACTTGAAGATCACGGCAATGTTCTGATCGAATCGACGTTGATCAACGAGTATCTGGACGACGCTTATCCTGAGGTTGCTCTCAAACCTGCCGAGCCCGCAGCGCGCCACCGAATGCGTCTGTTGTGCAAACAGATCGACAATGCGCTGCATCCGGCCTGCGCTGTCATCACCTATGCCATCGGCGTTCGACCGAGTCTGCTTGCGCGACCGAAAGATGAGGTAACCGCACTGGTTAACAAGATACCCGACCCGGCGCGACGCGAAGCCCGGCGGCAGGTTGTTGACCTGGGTGTGGCTGCACCGGCTTTCCGTGAGGCGATGCTCACCCACCGAAATCTGTTTGATACCGCTGAAGAGATGCTGAAGGGTAGTGTCTGGCTCGCGGCAGAAAGTTTCTCTCTGGCGGACTGTGCGTTACTGCCCTATGCGCTGCGGATCGATCATCTGGGTCAGGGTGATGAAATCAGTTCGCGGCCCGGGCTAGCCAGATGGTACCAGCAGATCCAGGCAAGACCCGCCTATGCCGAAGCGGTAACCCGCTGGCTTTCTGACCAGATGGTGGGCGGCTTGCGTAAGGCGGGTGATGCGGTCAGGGCGGACGTTGCTGCTGTTCTGAATTGAATCAGGCAAGCCAGATCTGAAAGTCCCGGCGTTCCAGACGGTATGACGGAGGGGAGTTGAGAAACTCCGCCCAACCGAGCCTTTGCGCAACAGGTAAAACCCGGGCCCGATTCTCAGTTGACATGCTATCGAACACATCACGGACGCGCTGCGCCTTCCAGGCGCTGAACGCAGAGCCACCGCGGGTGAACGCGTGGCCAAGCAGGTCGAGACTGATGGGTGGCAGGATTGCCCCAAACGGCATCAGTGGGTCGGCGCTCTCGCAAGCCTCGGCAGCACCGTGTTCGATACCGCTTGCGAATTGCGCACCTGCAGGTGCGATCAGATCCAGATAGCTCAATAACCCTTCGCTGACTTCACAGGACCCTTCGTCCGGCAGAGTATGCGCAGCATGCATGCTGTCAAGGAAATAGCACAGCCTCGGGGTTTCTGACTTCAAAAAATGTTGTGCATCGCCAAGATCGCGATACTGATGGGCGAAGTAGGCGGTGTGCAGGCAGATGTCTAGAAAACTCGGCCGCTCTCCCAGCGCGAACTCACCCGGCCCCAACAGGGTATTCAGTTGCGTTGATGTGGTTTTAAAAAAGTGCGTTGCCGCATCGCGCCCGGCCTGGTCGGCAATTCCCAGATAAGGTAGAAAGCTCTGCATGCGATCTGCTACTTTTTCACCGATCGCCCGTGCCTGCGCGCCTTTAAGACCGAAACCACCGCCGATGCCGTTGCCGAATTCGGTGATAACGAACGCTTTGGATACCGGATCGTTCCAGCGGGTGTTCATGGCGGTGGATATCCACAGCTCGTCGACCACGAATTCAACGATCCGGCACAACAGCATCGCAAGCGGATCGGTGGGGAACACCGGCCGCTCTAGGAAAGACGGTTCCAGAGCATCGATGATCGCAGTGGTGTCCTGCAGGATTTCACCGTCAGGTGCTTCCACCACCGGCACCATTACCTTGTGTGTAATGTGCCTGATTCGACCATTCAGCTCAGGCCCGTCGTAACGCTCCACAAACGGGATGCGCTTATAACTGAGATACGCACGGGTTTTGGCCGAGTAGTAGGAAAACAACGTTCCATACTGTGTGTATTGACTGGTCATAGCAGACTCCTTCAAAAACACCCGTGTTCGAACGCAGCCATCAGATATAGACCGATAGGTCTGCTTCGACCGCAGCTTTAGTTGTGAGATC
>JAQBYL010000288.1 GCA_027622495.1 Pseudomonadota bacterium | reverse complement strand
TTCCGTGTCTTCAGTTTCGGGTATCGGTCTGTTTCTGATGGGTCTGGTTGCAGTCACAGCAGGCTGGTACACGGGCCTGCGCTGGCCGGATCCCACATCGGCCCTGAATACCTGGATGATCGCAAGCCTGCTCGCCTTTCTGCTCGGCACGCTCGGCGCAATCCTGAAAGCCAATCGTCTCAAACAGAGTCTGTGGAACGATGCGGTTCGACGATTCCTGATCTGTCTGCTGCCGGCGCTCGGGATCGGTGCGGCCCTGACTGTTGCTCTGCTCCCGACTGCCCAGCTGCATCTGATCCCCGCAATCTGGATGCTTTGCTACGGCGCTGGTGTTCTGGCAGCGGGCACCTATGCGGCAGCCATTCTTCGCTGGATGGGCGCTGCATTTCTTGGCTGTGGTGCGATCGCTTTGTTCGCACCCGGCTGGCAACCGCTTCTGCTGATAATGAGTTTCGGCATATTTCACCTTGTGTTCGGCATCGAACTGCACAGACGATACGGTGGCTGACCATGCATCCTAAAAAACCAGCCGCTGCGCGCAAAACCAAAGGTGTACAACTGACACAACCGCAGGTTGATGGATCGCTCGCCATCATCACCGGTTTTCTGGCCGACGAAAGCCAGGGTGAGTTTCACCGCCTGATCAACGAACGGGTCAGGCTCGGCATCATGAGCGCCCTCGCCGTAACCCCGAGCATGTCCTTCAGTGAATTGAAAACACTGTTGGATGTCACTGACGGCAACCTGAGCATGCATGCACGCAAGCTCGAAGATGCCGGTTATCTCAAGTGTAAAAAAGGATTTGACGGACGTGTGCCGAAAACCGAGTTCAGTGTGTCTATTAAAGGGCGCGATGCGCTGGCCCGGTATCTGAAACACATGGAAGCACTGATCAAAGCGACGGAGATTAACTACTGATGAGTCCACATTCTTCCAGCAGGCAGACCAATCTGGCAGTAACCGGTTCCGGCGGTGAAGCAAGCCAGCTGCAACATCTGGCGATCATCATGGATGGCAATCGGCGATGGGCCCGCGAACGCGGCATGTCCTCGTCTTCGGGACACGAAGCGGGAGCCAGAACACTTGAAGACCTGCTGCCGCACATCGAAAAGACCGGCATAACGGTTGTGACTGTCTACGCCTTCAGTCAAGACAACTGGCAGCGCCCAAAACGTGAAATCAGCGCCTTATTTTCTTTATGCCGCAGAACGCTTCTCCGTCTGGAACAGAAGTGTATTGAACACCGTCTGCGCGTGGAGGTCATCGGTCGACGTGATCGCCTGCCTGACAACCTGAATCGCGCAATAAACCGCGTGACACATTCAACATCGAAGGGTTCGAAAGTGCTGCGCATCGCGCTCGACTATTCATCGCGCTACAGCCTGATCGAAGCAATCAGTCAACTAAAGGATCGCGGCGAGGACATAACCAATGAGCGAGTCTCGATACTGCTCGCAACCATGAACAATCCCGATTCACCAGCGTATCCTGACGTAGATCTGGTAATACGAACGGGTCGTGAGCAGCGTTTGAGTGACTTTCTGCTTTGGGAATCGGCCTATGCAGAACTGTATTTCGCGCCGCTCTACTGGCCGGACTTCAACGCTGAGCACCTTAATGAAATCCTCGAATGGTTCCACAGCCGCGCACGCCGCTACGGCGGTTGAAATCAGGCACTGCCAGGGTTTTTAAACCGCGAGAAAACCGTTTCGGCAAACAGCCGCTGGTTGTCACCAACGTAGTCACCCGGGCAGGCTGAGTTCAGGATCACTGTCTGTGCACCTGCGTCTATATATTCCTGCAAACGGGCCGCGCAATCATCCGGATTTCCGGCGATGGCATATTTGCCGACCAGTTTGGAAAAATCCTGATTGTATTGCACGGACAGCCGACGTGTTGCCATGTCTATTGCCACATCACGGTCTTCGTGCACGGCAAAGAAAATGAACAGACCCGGTCGGATCTGACCTTGGCGCCCAGCTTGCGTTGCGTGGCGTTCAATCTGCTCTAGGCTTTCGGCCAGTTTCTGCGGTGTGTACATGTAAGGCAGCCAGCCGGTTCCATACAGCGCCGCGCGCTTCATGGCCGCATCACTTCGACCCGAGATCCAGACCGGTAGCGGGGTCTGCACCGGTTTCGGCATGAGGGTCACGCCGCTCAGCGTTGTGAACTTCCCCTCAAAATGTACGTCATCCTCGGTCCACAGCTTTTTCATGACCTCGAGGGATTCGTTGGTGCGCGCACCGCGCTCGCCTACCGGCACGCCACAGGCTTCGAACTCTCTGGCAAACTCACCACCAACACCGACACCCAGGTTCATGCGCCCGTTTGACACGTGATCAAGCGCCGCGACCTGCTTGGCCAGAAGTGCTGCTGGATACAGCGGCACCAGTGTGATTGTACTCATGAGTTTAATTGATCTGGTTGCGCCCGCTGCCGCCGCCAGAGAGATCAGACCATTGCTGGTCGGGCCGTAAAAGAAAACGTGCTCGCCGGTAGACACAAAGTCATAGCCCAGCGCTTCAGCTTCGCAAGCTTCGCGCGCGATGTCGTCCATCCGCCCCAGACCGATACCAAACTCAACCGTCATAGCGTTGCTCCTTCACCCGATGTCAAATCAGTTTAGCAGTTGGCCCGCGCAGACGAATATACTCAAAGAGCTGACCAGCAAGGTGAGGGGCCCCTTGACCAGACCGAAACAATTTCTGGCGTTGCTGTGGATCTGTGCTGCCTGTCTGTCTGCGTGTGACAACTCACCCGCTCCACAGCCGCAACTGGAAACTGCAACCCTGATCCTGACAGGCGGAAAGATCGAAACGGTCGACGCAGAGCTTGGAACCGTCGCCGCCCTCGCGGTCCGTGACCACGAGATCATCGCGGTCGGCAGTGTCGCTGATATCGACCGCTACCGGGGTCCTGCCACCAGCGTGATCAATCTGGAAGGTCGTCTTGTTGTGCCCGGCTTCATCGAAGGGCACGGTCACTACCTGTCCTACGGTCGTGCGCAGCAGATCCTGGATCTGGGGTCACTGGAAAGCTTTGAAGAGATCGTCGAGCTCGTTGCTGCTTCGGTAGATCGTGCTCAACCAGGTCAATGGATCCACGGTCGCGGCTGGCACCAGGAAAAGTGGTCGAGTGTGCCTGAACCCAATGTCGACGGTGTACCGTTAAACACTGATCTCAACCGCATAGCACCTGACAACCCCGTGCTGCTCGGCCATGCCAGTGGTCACGCGGTGTTTGCTAACGAAGCAGCGTTGGCGGCGGCAGGTGTGGATGACAACACACCCGACCCTGCGGGAGGAACAATCGTGCGAACCGAACACGGTCGCGCGAGCGGTTTGCTACGCGAGTCAGCACAAATGCTGCTGCAGGCAGCAGCGAGCGCAGACGAGGCAGCGCGCCCCCAGGCAATACAGGACGCAATCCTCCGCGAGCAGGTGAAGCTCGCCGGTCAGTCAGCATTGCGCCATGGTGTGACGTCTTTCCACGATGCCGGATCCAACTTCGCAACCATCGATTTTCTGCATAAGATCGAAGCCGAAGGCGGTCTGCCCGTGCGCCTTTATGTGATGATCGGCGGTCAGACCATTGAGGAACTCAGCGTTGGCCTGCCCACTTACTATTCCCCGGCATCGGACAACGACTTTCTGGTCGTCCGGTCCATTAAGACCGTGCTCGACGGCGCACTGGGGTCGCACGGTGCATGGTTGCTGGAACCTTATCAGGACATCAACCACACCTCAGGGCTCAAACTGCTGCCGATCGATGATCTGAAAAAAATCGCGGAGCTGGCCATCAGCCACGGTTATCAACTCAATACCCACGCAATCGGTACCCGCGCCAATCGAGAAACGCTGGATGTGTATCAGAGCGCCTTCACGTCCGCAGGGGGCAACCCTCACAGCCGGCGCTGGCGCATCGAACACGCCCAGCACATCCATCCCGATGACATCCCCCGTTTTGGCGAGCTCGGCGTTATTGCTGCAATCCAGGGTATCCATGCAACCTCTGATGGACCCTGGATCGCCGCTCGTCTGGGCGCTAACCGTACCCGCCTTACTTCTTACCGATGGCGCGACCTGCTCGATACAGGTGCCGTTCTCAACAATGGTACCGACGTTCCGGTCGAAGCCATCAATCCAATCCTGTCGTTTTACTCAACAGTGTCGCGCATGCAGATCAACGGTGAGAAGTTTTTTCCGGAACAGGCCATAAGCCGCGCAGAAGCCCTTAAAAGCTACACCCTGGACAACGCGTTTTCGGCGTTCGAAGAAACTGGCAAAGGCAGCATCACATCCGGCAAACTGGCGGACCTGGTGGTTCTTTCCAGAGACATCCTCACCATTCCTGAAGAGCAGATCCCGGACACAGTGGTCGACTACACAATTGTCGGAGGCAACGTCGTCTACCAACGATCGCAAATGTGACAGCCCCCGACAACAGCTTCCGCGCCGGGTTCAGCCTGCTCGGCAATCCGAATGTTAATCGAACATTCATCGCCTATCTGATCAGCTATGCGGGTACCGCCATGGCCCCGATTGCCATGGCTGCTCAGTTGTGCATCGCCGCTTTGTTTCTGACCGGTCTTGCAACCGTTCCGTGGCTGACATTTTTTATGCTCATCAATGGAATCGCAGTAGCCCTGCATGCACCGGCCGCAACCGGTTTGATCATCCAGCTGGTCGACCCGAAGGACTTTCAGGCAACCAATGCGCTTCTGGGCACTGCGCGAAACGGCGCGGTTGCCGGTGGCGCAGCATTGGGTGGAATCCTGGTCGCCACATTCGGGGCTGGTGTCACACTTGCAATCGACGCAGTTTCGTTCGGCATATCGGCTGCCCTGATTGCCTCCCTTCGCCCCCGTATTCAAACACCCCCTGACGCTGCATCGCTGTTCGAAGATCTGCGTCAGGGCTGGAAGGAGTTCACATCGCACACCTGGCTGTGGGTCATCGTGCTTCAGCTTTCTCTGGTCGTTGCAGCCGGGGAGAGTGTCTATGGTCTGCTTGGCCCGGCGGTCGTGCGTGATCACCTGGGTGGTGCAGTCGACTGGGGGTTCATCGCGTCAGGTTTTGGCGTGCTGTGGTATACGACGCTGCAGAATCGCGTACCGTCACAAATGCTCTCGCGCGTAAGTGCCTATGATCACCTCGGCTCAATCGTTCTGGCACCACTCGGCATAGTGGTGGCTGGGTACCTGTTCGAGCAACTCGGCTTTCGAATCACTCTGCTGATCATGGCTGCCGCAGTCATCGTGCCAACGCTGCTGGTGCTTTGTGTACGCGATGTTCGCTGGATGACCGCGGTGCCTACGACCCGAATCGATAGCGGATCTTGAACACAAGCTGATCACCGATCGGCCGATTCCACGCACGGCTTAAGAGATCGTCAAAATCGTCGTCTCGCAGTGGAGCAGACGTGTCTGCTGCGCGGGTATAAACAATGAATATGTCTGACAGGGGCGCAAGTTCCCAGCGATACCGGAGCTGAACCACCATGTCTGATATGGAAAAGTTATCCGACGGTCCCGGCGGTTTGGGACCCGCGATCAGATCGCCAGGTGTGTCTGGAACGCGGTAGAAATCCTGTTCAACTGCCTTGATACCAACCCACTGGAACGAGAGACGAAGCTGGTGATGCGCTGTGGCAAAGTACTCAAAGGCGAATGACGGCGTCCACTGATCTGCATCAAACGTAGTCATATCCTTGCCGCTTTGATGCAACAACCAGCCTTCA
>JAQBYL010000287.1 GCA_027622495.1 Pseudomonadota bacterium | reverse complement strand
TTTAACCGATGGGCTGCAGAAACTGCAAACTCGATCTACAAAACACTCACATCTTTAATCAGTTTTCGGTTCAGTCAGTTCTTCAACTGACCTCTCGACGGGTGCCAGTCCATTGCAGCGGCTTCAAGAATGAGCGACGCATCATCCATGGGGGGATAGATCCACTGGTTGTTGATCTGGTTTTTGAGACCCTTGGCTTCCTGCCCCGCCATGACCAGCTGTCGGTCCCAGCCGCGGGTCAGGAGCGCGCCTGCTTCACCGAGATCCAGGCAAGTGACATAGTCCGGTTGTCGATACACGAGCAACGGCTCGGCAACAAGATCGAGAACCGCATTGGCACCCGCACATTTCCCCATGGGCATCGCATGCTGACAACTCATCAGAGCCAGATGGTCATCATCAGCAAAGGCAGCCGCCACATCCCCGGCGGCGAACAAATGATCCGCCGCACGAAGATGATCATCCACTTTAAGACGGCCGGATGAGTCCTGAGGCAGATTGAGCGTTGACGTAATTGGGTGGGCTCGCAACCCGGCTGTGTTTAATACCGTATCAGTTTTTATCTCGGTGCCATCGTCGAAGACCACCTGATCCTTTCTCACTTCAACGATGCACGCATGCTCACGACACTCGATGTTTGCACTTTCGAGGGCCGCGCGAATCACCGGCAACGCCTGTTCACCCAATGGGCCGCCGATCGACTGATTGTCGACCAGCACCACACGGGCGTTCCGCGCTCGATCTACCCCCAGGTGTTCGCTGAGACGGCCGCGCATTTCCAGTGCAATTTCGATTCCACAGAAGCCACCGCCGATGATCACGATGGTGTCGAGGCCTGAGATTATTGCTTTGGTGGCCAGATGCTGATCAAAGTGTACGGCGGTCTGAAAATCATCTATCGCAAACCCATGCGTCTTGAGACCGGCTATCTCCGGCATTTCAACCTGGCTGCCCATGGCCAGCACCAGAGAGTCATAAGGCAGGTCACGGATAACACCCTGATCATCAGTTGCGTTCAGGCACTTGTTCACTGCATCGATACTTCGCACCGTTGCAGCCACATGTTCCACCCCAACCGGCTGCAGGGTTCTATGCAGCGGTACCGCCAGCGCTTGCGGATTAGACTGGTACAGGCGTGGCCTGATCGTCAGATGAGCCGTGGGTGAAATCAGCTGGATGCTGACCTCAACACCACTCAACGCAGCCTGCCGGGCGCCAGCCAACGCAGCCCACATACCGGCAAACCCTGCTCCCGCAACAACGATGTTTTTCATCTAACCATCTCCTCCGGTTTTCCGGGTTTTCGCCCGCGGGCGCCTGGCAGTTCGCACCACACCGCGACCTGTCTGCGTCTGGTCGAACCAGGTAATTGCCTCCTGCGCTGTCTGCACAGGCATCTTCGCACCCACAGCACTGGCGATGTCCTGAAGGCTCCTGCCCGCCAGCGTTTTGCGCATGCTTTGCTCTGCCTCAATCATCAGTTTGTGGATGTCGCAGACCCCAGTTGCTGCCCAGGTCGGAACCTGGTCATCAAACAGAACGCAGCGACCGCGGATTTCGCGACAGGTAAATATGGGTTTGTGGCCTTCTATCGCATCGATCACTTCCAGCGCTGAGATCGACGCAGCGTCTCGCTTCAGGCGAAAACCGCCACGCGAGCCTTCTACAGATTCGACGATGCCGGCCTTCTCGAGGCGAGTGAACAACTTGGCTGCAAAGGTCTGGGAGACGCCTTGAAAGCCCGCCAGTTCCTTGACGCTGGGACAATCATCTGCGCGTATTGAGGCGAGCATGACGGTCAGGTGGAGGCCGATTTCTACGCCGCTGCCGAATAGAGCCATTCTGCTGATTTCATATACGACTGAACTTGTCGCATATAATTGCGACTCATTTTGTCGTAGTCAAGTGATCGTATCAACCCGAGGTTGGGGCGGACTTGAATTCCAGGCCCAGGACCAACCGCTCCGCGGTTCCCTCGCTTCGCGAAGTTGCCCGCAAAAAGCGCGGTCAATTCGCTGCACTCGGTTGGCCCTTTTGACGGGCCTGAAATTCAAGTCCACCCCAACCTCTGCGCGCTTCTGTCACTTTGATGCGAGAAAGAGGTGATTATTGAGAAGTGTGTTCGAAGTGATTTGCCGGTCAAACAGATTAGATTGTCCAAGAAGTTGAGTCCCGATCGTGGTTGTGCGGGTCGGTTGAGTTTGAGCATACGACCAACAACCTCAAGCGTTGGTTTCGCATCCTGACGACACCTCTCGGAGAGACCACACTGATCCAGCACATCGAGCATCCGAACGTCGTAAAAAAAATCCAGGTAACAAACAAATCGACGTAATACGACCCCACAACCGGGTGCAACACCAACACGCAACCCCAGATCCCGCCTCCCCTCGACGCCAGGATGAATGCAGAGGACTCAACCGACAAAGTCCCAGCATGGAGTCAACCAGATAAATCCGCCTGATGACTGGAACACACAAGCAACCCGCTTGTAGACTGAACCGCTAAAAGGGAGGACCCAGACATGCCCTACGCAAAAAACGGCGACGTCAGCCTTTACTACGAAGTCCACGGCAACAACGGCCCGGGCCTGGTTTTTGCCCATGGCGCCGGCGGTAACGCCACAAGCTGGTGGCAACAGATCCCAGAGTTTCGGGACCGCTACCGGATCGTCTCATTCGATCATCGCGGTTTCGCCCGCTCACCGTGCGCGGAGGAGGCACAAAGTGCGCTTTTCTTTGAACACGATCTGATCGCGATTCTGGACGCGGCGGATCTGCCGGATGCGGTGATCGTGTGTCAGTCCATGGGCGGCTGGACGGGTGTCCGGGCCGCGGTGAACTATCCTGACCGTGTGCGCGCCGTGCTGCTGGCAAACACACCGGGCGCGATCAGCAACGCTGCCACTCAGGCCAATACCGAATCGTTGATCAAGCTGGTGACCACCGCAGGCCTTGGCAGTACCGCGATCAGCGCCGAGTTCGTTGCCCGCTGCCCGGAACGGGCCCTGCTCTACCAACAGATCGCCGCGTACAACACGGTAGCAAAACCAAACATCCTTGGCCCCGAGTTCACCGTTACACCACAGGCAGTGATCGATTCAAAGTGCCCATTTGGTGTTCTGGCAAGCGATCTCGATCCGCTGTTTCCTGACCACGTCCTGGAAAGTGTTGCTGCCGACATCGGTGCCGAATGTTTTCGGGTTTACGGCGCCGGACACAGCACCTATTTCGAGAAACCGGAAGCCTTCAATTCGATCCTTAACCACTTTCTGCACAGGTTCGACAGTTGAATGACTAAACTTTCGGTCCTCGATCTTGCGCCGATCACACAAGGCCATACTCCGGCGGAAGCGCTCGCCAACAGTTTGAGTCTGGCGCAACATGCGGAAAAGCTCGGCTTTACCCGTTTCTGGCTCGCTGAACATCACAACATGCGCGGCATCGCCAGTGCAGCGACTTCTGTGGTTATCGGTCACGTTGCGGCGGGAACAAAGACCATCCGGGTGGGTGCGGGTGGTGTGATGTTACCCAATCACGCACCACTGGTTATTGCGGAACAGTTCGGCACACTGGCAACCCTTTTTCCGGGGCGGATTGATCTGGGTCTTGGTCGTGCACCCGGGACAGATCAGATCACCGCCCACGCGCTGCGCCGGACCCTGACTGGGGACGTCAACCGGTTTCCGCAGGACGTACTGGAACTGCAGGCGTACTTTGAGGAGCCGGAGCCGAATCAGCGTGTTCAGGCGGTCCCCGGTGCTGGTCTCAAAGTCCCGCTGTGGATTCTCGGCAGCAGCCTTTATGGCGCTCAGCTTGCTGCTGCACTCGGCTTACCCTATGCGTTTGCATCGCACTTTGCGCCTGCCGCAATGATGCAGGCGATCGAAATCTACCGGGCGCGTTTTGAGCCTTCTGCACAGCTTGCGCATCCCTACGTGATGCTCGGCTTCAATGTCTGTGCGGCGTCAAGTCAGGCAGAAGCAACCTACCTGCGAACCTCCTCTCTGCAGTCGTTTCTGAATCTGCGCACCGGTGTTCCCGGCCCGCTGCCGCCACCGAGGGAAGATTTCGACGCTAATCTGACGGACGCGGACCGGCATATGCTCAGCGAAGTGTCGTCATGTTCGGCAACTGGTGATGTCGGTACGGTGCGGGATGAGTTGCGAAGCTTTATCAGTCGAACCGGTACAGATGAAATCATGGTCGTCGGTCACATCTACGATCACACAGCACGGCTGAAATCATTCGAGATCGCCATGGATGCCATCACCGGGTTGAACCTGGAAAATTAATGAACACATTCGAGCTTCTGCAATCCCCACAGCCATCTTTTACCTAAGTGAGCTATCGTCTAAAACCCACCACCGAACCAGGCCAGAAACTCTGTAGCCTGATTGAAGCCGAGCATGACTTCATTATCGAACAGGCAGAAATCGCTGATGCGGAGCAGCAGGTCGCATCGGCAACCTTCGACAGGCTGCGAAAAACCGGCATCAGTGGCGCATTCGTACCGGAGCAACTCGGTGGCATGGGGCTCACCAGTGCACCCGACTGGGCGGCGGCCATCTGCGCCCTGGCAAGAGCAGATGCATCGGTGGCTATTGCGCTGAACATGCACCTGGGTGTGAGCCGCGGCATGGTGGATGCGTGGCGACGCTTAAACCGGGCGGGTCATACACCACCGTCCGCAATGACCCGGCAACTTCGCGCCATCGCCGAAGGCGAAGTGCTGATTTGCGCCACCGCCACCGAGCCGGGTACCGACAACCTGCACCCTTTTACCGAAGCGGTCGCGTTCGAAGAGGGTTATCGGATCAATGGCCACAAGATGTTTGTAACCCTTTCGCCCATCGCAACTCACCTCGCCATGAACCTGCGGCTGCGCGACGACGAAGGTGATCACATTGCATCGATCATGATTCCTCGCGATACCCCGGGTGTAATACCACAAAACGATTGGGATGCGCTGGGCATGCGCAGTTCGGGGAGCCAGAGTGTGCGCTTCGAAGACTGTCAGGTCGGGCGCGATGTGGTTCGCAAAGTCGGGCCCTGGGGCCGCTGGAGCCTACCCGTGATCAGCAATCGGACCGCAGGCAATCTGCCGCTGGTTGCTGCCTTTTTAGGTGTGGCCGAGAGTGCGGTTGAGATCACCATCGCTACACTTGCCTCCGGGAGCGTGCGGGAAAAACCGCGCGGCGGTGTAGTGCACATGGTCGCCGAAATGGAAATCGATCTGGCAACCTGTCAGGCGCTGATGGCACGGGCTTGTGATTTACTTGATACGTTTCTGAGTCTGGATGCGCCCACCCATGCCCAGGCGCACGAGATGCTGAAGGATTATCAGAGTGCGAAATGGGTGATCAATAACAAGGCGATCCACATAGTGAATCATGCCATGGACCTGGTCGGTGGCCGGTCATTCATGTCGAATCATCGTCTGGCACGCCTGTACCGGGATGTGCGCGCAGGTCCGTTCATGCAACCGTTCAGCAGACCAGAAGCGCGCGAATACGTCGGCCGCGTGGCGCTTGGGGATTACCCGGACTCTTGAAGCTAAATTACATTAAATAAATATCACAACCTTTTGTATTTGTTATTTATTTTATTGCCAAAATAGAATCGACATTAAACAATCCATCACTCCGCCCGGTGGCCGCCGATCAGGGAACGTACCAGATCGGCGAAGACCAGGCCCGATCCTGAATGGTGGCATGCATGTCTGCCCGTGGCGCTACACCGGCCCGGATA
>JAQBYL010000286.1 GCA_027622495.1 Pseudomonadota bacterium | reverse complement strand
CGCTGTAAAACCGTGTTTTAGTCTGCTCGGGCAAATGGCCGATGTTTTTCTCGAATTTGCCGATGGGATCGCGCCCGCCTTCCACATGCGGATAGTCGCTGGAAAACAGATAAAGCTCGCTGTTGGATCGTTCGATCAGATCAGCCACGTCTTCGTGCGGGAACGGGGTAAAGCCCATCTGCTCCGTGAGCTGTTGTGACGGTGCGCGATCAAACCGGACCGATTCATCTGCGCGGCCGTAGATCCGCGTCAGATCGTCCAGCCGCCGTATCATTTCCGGCACCCAGCCAGCACCCAGCTCAACAGCCGCACCGCGTAAGCCCGGATGACGGGCGAACATGCCGTCGATCACCATCATGGACACAAAGGTTTCTGGGGGTTGATGCATGACCACCGCATCTTTGGTGCGAACGTTCTCGCCCCCACCCATCCAGTCTTTCACTGCTTTGCGGCCATTGTTACTCCAGGCTTTAAGCGCCTGCAGGGGGGAGCCGCCAACATGAATGACGAACGGTATGCCAGCTTCTGCAAGCCGTGCCCAGAATCCTTCAAGATCCACATGCCCGGGGGAGATATCCAGTGGCGCGCGGTGCGGAACCCAGATCGCTTGCGCGCCCATCTCAAGGGCTGCTTCGAGTTCCTTGATCGCCTGTTCCGGCACATCCAGCGGAACCGCGCAGACCGACATCAGCCGGTCATCAGCCCCACAGATCTCACTCATGTGCCGGTTGACCGCACGGGCCGCACCGTAGCGCAGATCAACTCTGATTTTAGATGAAGGATGAAAGGGCTGAACCACGCTGTGGGTCGGAAACACCAGCTGCTTCTTGAAACCGAGCAGATCCATGGCCGTAGACCTGTCTGGTCCGTTGAAGGCACCCAGCGCCTGGATTTCTTTCGACTTGGCGATCAGGTCGTTGCCCAGAGCAATCTGCTCGGCCACGTGCTCGGCAGAATGGCGATTGCCTTGCGCCACCAGAACAGCAACTTCCTCGTCGGTGACGAGCGATGCGCTGTAAGAAACCTGGTAGATCTCATCGCGAATGGCGGGATCTGCGTAGTCGCGCAGAAAGTCAGGCAGCTCCATCACGTGGCTGTCAGCGTCGTAGATCGGCAGATTGGCGGGGGCGTAGGCCATGTTTTATCTCCTTGAAGAGCGTTGAGTCTACCGTCCCGGCTGAGTTTTGACAGCCCGGGTCCATTTTAGAGCCTGCTGTTCTCGATTGACACGCCAGGCGCCGTGCGGGATGTTCATCAGTTAAGAAGCCAGGCACAAAATTGGAGTAGGTATGGCCACGAGCAGCAACGCCGATCTTGATCTCCTGTATCAGCCCGCACACGTGAGTGCCCGGATGATTCGCGACAAGGCCATCTCCTCACTCGAGCTGACTCGCCTGTACCTGCACCGCATCAGCGCAATCAACCCGGTGATCAACGCAGTGGTTGCCTTGGCGGAAACCGCTGAAACCCAGGCCCGCAACGCGGATGTGGCCCTGGCGAAGGGTCCGGTGGGTCCTCTGCACGGCGTGCCGATGACCATCAAGGACTGTTTTGATACCGCCGCTGTAACCTCGACCTGGGGAACGCTCGGGCGCAAGTCATTTGTGCCGGATCGCGACGCTACCATTGTCGCTCGCCTGAAAGCGGCCGGTGCCATTCTGCTCGGCAAAACCAACACTCCGGAATTTACCCTCAACTTCGAAACCCACAACGCGATTCATGGTTTTACCCACAACCCCTACAACACGGCCCATTCGCCCGGCGGCAGCAGCGGTGGAGCTGCAGCACTGATCGCAGCCGCGGGCACCCCATACGACATCGGCACGGACTACGGCGGCAGCATTCGCCTGCCTGCCCACTGCTGTGGTGTGACGGGGATCAAACCCACCTCAGGTTCAGTTCCCCGAACCGGCATGTGTCTGCCACCCGGCGTGCTCACAGACCACCTGAGTCATGTGGGGCCGCTGGCCCGTTCGGTTGCAGATCTTGTGCTATTGCTGGAAATCATCTGGGGGCCTGACGACATCGACAGTCGGGTTGCAGCAGTCCCTTTCCGCAGACCAGAAACTGTCAACATTGCCGGTCTTCGCTGCGCGCTGATGCTCGACAACGGCATCGTTACGCCAGATGTGCAGACCCAGACGCTGGTCAGCGGCGCAGCACAACTATTGCGGGACGGAGGGGCCAGCATGCGCGACGCGGTGATTCCTACCGCGCAGGCGAGCGAGCGGATGATGACCAAAGCCTGGTCCGTGGGTGCCTATCAGGCGGTGGCAGGTTTACTCAAGCAGGCCAACACCGATCCCAAGGACTCATCGATCAACTGGTTCCGCAGCATGGGAGAGAGCGCATCGTTAACCATCGACGCTGCGGAGCTTGCCGACTACCTGACCCACACCGAGGCAGTGAGGCGTGAGTCCTTGGCTTTCATGCACGACTACGATCTGCTGATCTGCCCTGTCAGTCCCGGACCTGCACAGATTCATCCTGCCGCCGGGGAGGGTCCGTTTCCAGGCGGCTGGGGCAGCTACACCTCTCTGTTTGACCTGACCGGTTTTCCTGCAGGTGTGGTTCGAGCAGGCACCAGTGAAAGTGGTTTACCTATCGGCGTGCAGCTGGTCGGCAGACCCTGGCGGGATGACGTGGTGCTGGCCGCGATGGGTTATCTGCAGAACGCTTTTGGTGAGTTTGATCGACCTGATCTTTAGCCGCGAGCCAGGAACACTTTTCCAATTTCATTCAATAAGGGGAAACACACATGCCAAGCTTCCGAAGTCTGATCATCACGCTGATCATTTTCACTGGTGGACTCGCAGAAGCGAGCGAACAGAAGGTCGTGAGCCGCGCCGAATACGATCAATGGATGCAGGAGATCTCCAACTGGGGACGCTGGGGTGCAGACGATGAACTGGGCACGCTCAACCTGATCACACCGGCGCGCAGCAAAGCGGCGGCGGCGCTGGTTACCGAAGGGGTGACGGTGTCGCTGGCCCTGGATCTGAACATCGTCGCCGATGACCTGAACACAAATCCTTTTATTCACACCCGTAACACCGCGGAATTCTCTGGTCACCAGGTTGCCGGTGATCGCTACGAAGTGGAGTACCACGGCTTCGCCCATTCCCATATGGATGGACTGCCGCACTTTGCTCACTACGGCAAGATGTACAACGGTGTTGAATTCAGCGAATTGAATGAGGGTTCTGACAAGCTCGGGATACACAACTTCAAGAATGGTGTGTTCACGCGCGGCGTACTGGTCGACATGGCGCGTTTCAAAGGCGTCGAGTACCTGCAGCCGGGTACAGTCATAACCACTGAGGACTTTGAAGCGTGGGAAAAAGCAACTGGCATCCGGGTGCAGGCTGGTGATGTGCTGCTGGTGAGGACCGGTCGCTGGGCGCAGGTGGCGGCAACCGGGCAATGGAATTTTCTGGAAAAAGCTGCTGGCTTACATGCGTCAGTGGCTAAATGGCTGAAAGAGCGCGATGTCGCGGTGATCGGCTGTGACGGGGTCAGCGACGTCATGCCCTCTGGTGTGGAGGGGTTAGCGAATCCACTACACGAACTGGTGCTGGTTGGCCTCGGAATGCCGATACTCGACAACCTGAATCTGGAAGATGTCGCAACGGCGGCAGCCGAACGCAACCGCTGGACATTTCTGTATGTTGGCGCGCCACTGCGGGTTCGCGGAGGAACCGGGTCACCATTGAATCCGCTGGCGGTGTTTTAAGCCCGATCTGCCATTGAGCGTCGCCCAGTTCAGCGCCGTCGATTGGATTTTTAAGCCAGGCGCCAATATCCCGACCGATGGCCTTGGTAGTGCGACCGATGATTGAACAGGTGCCCTTGAACCCGCCGAATGCACCCCCGGTGGTAAAGCGTTTGGCTCGAAACGCAGCGACCTTCTCCTGATCCTGCATCAGGGTGCCGGTCACCTCCATCCACTTGGGTCCGGTCCAGGTGCCACCGCCGAGGGCGTGGACTTCGGTAATCGACATCTCGATATAGCGACCGGTACCAAGCTCGTCAGCGAACTCGATGTTTTTTCCATACTCTTTGACGAACCCGGCGGTTTTGGACCCCAGCTGACATTCGGCACGGACCTTGTCCGATATGCCGGTGTGCTCATCGATCGGTGTGTCACTCAGAATGTACACGGTCTCAGCCAAGGCATAAGTGCACAGGCCGCTCAGCAGGATGAAAACGCAGAGGTGTGAGATTCGCAGCATTGGGGCTCCAGTCAGATAAAGGCCTGTTGATTCTACTGGTTTGGGCACCGCGCGATAGGTTATTTAACCTTTACAGATCCAGGGTATCGCCGGTAAGCAGGGTGTAGGCTTGCATATAACGCGCAATACTTTTCTCCACTACCTCGTCGGGCAGGATCGGTCCGGGTGGGGTTTTGTTCCATTCACCCGCGGCAACTACCGTTTCGAGATAGTTGCGGACGATCTGTTTGTCGAAGCTCGGTTGTTCACGACCCGCCTGCCATTGATCCGCCGGCCAGAAACGTGAGCTGTCGGGGGTGAGGATCTCATCGATCAGAACCGGTTCGGCCTGACCGGCAAGCACCCCGAATTCAAACTTGGTGTCGGCCAGAATGATACCGCGCTCCAGAGCGTAGTCGCCGCCCTGACGGTACAACGAAAGGGTTGTATCGCGCAGCCACTCCATGGTTTCACGGCCGAGAATATCAATGCCCTGCTCAAAGCTGATGTTTTCATCGTGCAGGCCCTGTTCTGCTTTGGTGGAAGGGGTAAAGAGCGGGCTGGGCAGCCGGTCACTGTTCACCAGGCCCGCAGGCAGGTCGATGCCACAAACCTGACCAGTGCGCTGATAGTCCTTCCAGCCGCTGCCGGTGATATAGCCGCGTGCAATACACTCAACGGGCAGCACCTGGGTCTTGCGGCACAACATGATGCGACCTTTGAGATCGGATCGTTGCTGGTCGGTCAGACCTGGCACATCGGCAACATCTGTGGAGACCAGGTGATGGTTGATCTTGCCGGAAAAAAACTCGAACCAGAATTTGGATATCTGCGTGAGTACGATCCCCTTCCCCGGAAGACCATTCCCCATCACAACGTCAAAGGCACTGATGCGATCGGTTGCAACGATCAGCAGAGCATCTTCACCACTGGGTAGCTTTACGTCGTACAGGTCCCGGACTTTGCCACTGCGCTTGTTGGGCAGGTTTAGATCAGTTTTAAGAACTGCGTTTGTCATGTTCAGCCTTTTCGCACTCAGGTTGTATTGCCACCGTCTGCCATCTGTACCGAGCCGGTGACCCAGGCGCTGTCGTCACTGGCCAGAAACAACATGACTCTGGCGATATCTATCGGTTCAGCATAGCGCTGCATGGGTATCCGTGACGTGACCATAGCCTTGGCGGTTTCCGCATTGCCGGGTGCCATGCCTTCTTCGAGGCTGCGCATCATCCGGGTTTCGACAGGTGACGGATTAACTGTGTTCACGCGTATGTTCAATGGCGCGCATTCCAGAGCTGCCGCGCGCATAAGGCCAATCACCGCATGTTTGCTGGTACCGTACGCGCTGATGTTGGGGGTGCCTTTCACACCGGCAACCGATGAGGTGATCACAATGCTTCCGCCACCGCGTTTTTCCATTGCCGGTATGGCGGCTTTGAGGCCCAGAAATACGCCTTTCACGTTCACCGCAATGACCTGATCGAAGCGTTCTTCGGAGTAGTCCCTGATCGGAACAACGTCTCCTTCGATACCCGCATTGGCGAGCAGAATATC
>JAQBYL010000285.1 GCA_027622495.1 Pseudomonadota bacterium | reverse complement strand
GCGTCGGCCGTATGTGACGCATGAAGATTTTATCCGCTGTGGCGCCATTGATCTATGCGGTGGCGCTGGTGTTCAACCCGGGGCTGGCGCCGGGTCTCGATCCGGCGAGGTCGATGAATGTTGAAGCCAACCGAGCACGATGACGTGACCCAAACCCCTCAAAAACAATTCTTTGAATACATCGGCCCGCTTACGAGCGTAGCGCATTACTCCAGGATCCTGCGTGGTGCGGGTGGGTCAGTCGCAGACGTTTCGTGCGCTCGCTCGTGACCAGAAAAATCGCCAGATTGATCGTGAACTGTTGTATCACTGGCGCGTTCTGGAGGGCTCAGCCCACCTTGAGCATATTGATGCGGAAATCGTGACCTTCAAAGCGGACGAGCCGGGCTTGTGCGGTTGGGTGTGATCGCCACCGGAGGAGGCCGGGTGTGCGAGGCAGACGCGCTGGTCACGGTCACTGAAACGTTAGCTGCATCGACGCGACCGTCTATGTTCTGCATGCTTTCCAGAAGAAGCCGCAGAAAACATCGCAGCAAGACATCGCTTCGATAAAGTCTGCTTTGAAGGAGATAAAATGACCAAGCGAAAATTTGAAAGCGTCTGGGACGCAGTTGAAGACGACCCCGTTAAGCGTGAAATCTACAAGCTGCGATCCGAACTAATCTACATGATTACCCAGTACATCAAAAAAATAAGTTGAAGCAGCGGGAAGTGGCCAGTTTATTGGGAATCTCACAGCCACGAGTGAGTACTCTCATGAAAGGCGATTTTGAATCATTTCGACTGGATACGTTGGTTGGCTTTGCCGTGAAATGTGGTCATACAGTCAGTGTTGACGCCGCGTAGTCGCCGTTCAGCAGATCGATGCAGTCGATATTACTGCGAAGGATTTCGACCTTTGGAAAGCCAAAGTCGCCGCCGGCTGGCGGCAGCATAGTCGACCACCGGCGCATCCACCCCGGGCGATTAGCTGTGTTCTCTGGTTCGCGTTCCACTTCCTGACGCCGCTCAGGTGACCCTCACCAGCCAGGCGCTGCTTAGCGCTTTATATGCCGCCTCTCACCACCAGATAGACGAAAGTTTCATTTCAGATCTAGAATGGTTTCATTATGGAGCCATTTTATGCCTGATCTATCGATCAAAAATGTTCCCGAACACGTGGTTGCCAAACTGCGGCAGCGGGCGGTAGGACACCACCAATCTTTACAGGCGAGCTGTTGGACCTTATCTGCCGCGCTACTGAAGAAGATGTTCACGAGCTCGCAGTAGACATTATTCGGCAGGATCGCGACGCAAGATGAGCCGTGAACTGTTTGTTGCCGAACCCGTGGAGACGTATAACACGCTCCCACCGATCGTTGTGGATTGCAGCGTTTTGGCAGCGATTCTGTTCAATGAGCCGTCACAAGCAGAAGCGCTGAAATTGCTTTCCGGCAAATCTCTATACGCACCGAATCTTATTGACCATGAAATCATCAGCGTCGCTGTTAAAAAGTCAGAAGCCAAAGCTCGCGACCTGGTTCGAAGAGGTTTGGACGGTTTCAGAAAACTCAGGCTAGCCCGTCACAGCATCGACCACCAAGCCCAGTTCGAACTTGCTCTCAGCCAGAAAGTATCCGCCTGTGACACTGCCTGTTTGCAGCTCGCCGTATCACTCAACGCCCCACTTGCTACCTATGATCGTGTACTGGCTTGCGCGGCCAGCAAAGTGCTTTCGTCGCGATAACAATCCCGCGGGTTGGCCCCAAAAAAGGCAAACCCGATAAAAGAAAGCCTGTGGCAGGCCTACTGGGCGTTCCGCGCGACCGCAAGCTGGCGCAGATTCTCCTCATGTTCCGCGCGATCCAGTTTATAGGTGGAGATGACCGCCATCATCGTCAGCCACAGGGCGAGGATCGCAGGGACGTACCACGCCCCCAGGCGCCAGAGCGCATCCTCCCCAACGTCTGCCGTCGTGGCCCCGGTCGGAAACTGGGCAAGCCAGAGCACTAATGACGCGGCCATCAGACCAAAGCCCTGTGTGCATTTGCGTATGAAGGTCACGGCTGAGAAAAACAGCCCCTCAGACCGGCGCCCGGTATGCAATTCGCTCTGTTCAACCAGGTCCGAAATCATGGAGGCGAACAGAATCCCGTAGCAGACGATCAGGCCGACATCGATCGTCTGGGTAATAAAGATGAACCAGAAAATGAAATCCGTTCCATTCTCCGGCAACACACCGAACAGCCGCAACACGACAGGCAGAGGTGCGCCGACAAACGCGAGAAGGCCGATAATCATCGCACCGCGCTTTTTGCCGAGACGGCGGGTGGCGAGTGGTGCAAGCACAAAACCAATTGCAGCGGCGATGAACGTCGACATGTTAATGACGCCCTGCTCGACCGACGTAAAACCCCAGAAATAGGTCTGAAAGTAGAACGCGAGCCCAGCCGCGAGACCTGAGGCTACTGCGCTGAATACAGACGCAATGAACAGGGCGATGAACGAACGGTTCGACAGCGTTTCAAAGATTTCTTTGAAGACTGTTGAGAGTGTCATGCGTCGCTGAGGCGGCGGCGCCATCAGATAGGGAATCCGGCTGTGGGTGCCGATGGCACAGACCAGGATAGACACCAGCATGAGCGCCGATCCAATGATCCCCATGAGGGCGTAGCTGTCTCGATTGAAGCGGCCGTCCGGTATCGCTTCGGTGGCCATCGCCGGGAACAGAAAAAAGAACATCAACACGGTCATCGCATTACCCCCGGTCCAGCCGAAGTAAGAGCGATAACTGAGCAGGCTGCTGCGTTCGTCGTAGTCGAAGGTGAGTTCCGGGGCGAGCGCCGAGCACGGGGTCTCGTAGGCGGTGATGAACGTTCGAATGACGACCGAAAGCGCAAGCAGGTACAAAAACAGACCGGTCTGCGATACATCTACCGGCGGGTTCCAGACGAGAAAGTAGCTGAAGGCAACCGGCAGGGCCGCCGCGTACATGAAGGGGTGGCGGCGCCCCCAGCGCGAACGCTGGTTATCGGACCAGTAGCCGACAATGGGATCGCTGATCGCATCGAAGATGAGTGCGGTGGTGATGGCGATGCCGACGAGACGCGCGTCCAGACCGACGACCTGGCTGTAGAACAGCAACAGAAAATAGTCAAAACCGCCGTTCTTTACCCCGTAAGCAACGGATCCGAAGCCGTAGGCGGTTTTGATGCCGATGCCCAATGGCGGCGCGGCTTTTGCCGATGTTTCTTGCACTTTCTCTCCCTTTCAGCGCACACATGCTATACGCAATCTACTGGTGCCAGAGACTGATGGCCACACACACAAACAGGCGACCACGCGCGCCAGAATACAACGAGGAGTTCATGCCTGAATGGCACTCCATTTTGATTGTATGGCGGACAAAACCCGCAATGGAATCGGTAGCTGTCGCATCGCATGCCTGCACAGCATGATCGATTGGGTATTCAAGATCTGCCAGAACCGTTGGTACGCCAAGCTTGTCGAACTTGGCACGATGCGAGGGGCTCCTGATCATTGCAACCGGATCATGGTCACTTTCAGCTAACCGCTTGATGACGCGCGTTGCGGTGTTCTTCGTTAGCGCCGATAGCCAATACCTTCATGCTTACCGAGAGCCACGGCAAGAATCGTCAGTCGATCGCGCGATTGTCTTCGTCAGTGTAGCCCTCAATGAGCACTTCGCCACTGCGGGTCGGCAGGACGTCGCCACTCCGATGCAGGCGTTCTTCAACGAACACCGGATCAGCAGGAAGGTCGGCGTCCGGAACTTCCGTGTCTGGGAGGTCTGCGATATCGACATCACTCGGCGGCGTGTACGGGACGCTGACGATCCAGGCATCGGGAACACGTGATCGCACGTTGTCGAGTCTTGCGGCGGCGCTCGATTGATCCGCCCAGGGGCCGACAACCACGCGGTAGACAAGGCGTTCCGGGGTCGTCGCAAGCGTCACGTTGACTGGTTCGAGAGTATGAGCACGGAAGTCGCTGGCTGCACTCTGAGCCTGCTGTTCGCTTAAGTAGCTGGCAACCGAGATCGCAAAGCCGGTGTCCGCATGGCTCAGCGCGGAAACTAAAAGCACGCCGATGGCGCATCCGTATCGCATGCCACCTGTCCTTTTTAGTTTCGTTCTCTTAGTTTCGTTTGGGCTAACCCGGCTCCGGAAAGGCGCTGCCGAAACCGTTCCCGGTGGTTGCGCTGCCGGTCCGGCCGACGTGCATCTGTGAGGTCAGCTCTTCTTCGCACGAGAGCATCGGCTCGCCCTCGATAATCTTCGACACACTGCCATCAAGGCCGTGCAACGGCTGCCCCACAATAGTCGTGCGGTACAGCTGCCGTTCCGTGCCGGCTGAGTAGATGTCAGTCGGGGCGCGGTGGGTCGTAGAGCGCTCGTCCCAGACCACCAGGTCTCCTTCGTCCCACACGTGCGTAATGGTGTATTTCACGGAGTGCTCCCAGATCTTGTGGAGCAGGGCGGTGCTGTCTTCATCGCTTAACCCGACCACGAACTTGAGGAACGCGGGGGAGTTAAAAAGAACCTTCTCTCCCGTCTCCGGGTGCACCGTCACCAGAGGGTGGTGACTCACCATCCTGCGGCTCGCGATGGAGTCGCCGGCTTCGCTGCCTTTGGTTTTGCCGTACTTGTACTCGTGCTCGGCCCACAGGGTTGCCACCTGCTGCTTGGTGGACTCGTCGAGGGTCTCATAAGCGGCTGCCAGGCTCCCGAAGTTTGTGTTGCCCACGCCCTCGGGGATGATCTCCCCGCGCAGCATCCCGATGCTCGGGGGGTTCACGCAAGCGGTGATGTCGCAGTGATAACCGGTCCAGGGATGGGTTGTGGCGCTGGCCTCGTAACGGGCCATGTTCCTTGGCTTTGACTTCTCCCCCTGGTACACCGAGAAGATCTCTGGGTAGTTGTCTACATGGCCAAAAACGGTGTGGCCGATGGTTGGGGCCCCGATGTTTTCAGACACCTCGCTCAGCTCGTAGGTGAAGCGCACCTGCTGCTCATGGTTCAGGCCGATCCGCTTGAAGACCAGCACCTTGTGGCGAATCAGAGCGTCGTAAATATGCGCGACCTGTTCGGGGCTGAGCTTGTTCTTCAGGTCCACGCCTTCCACTTCCACGCCGAGGTTAGCGGAAATGGGCTTCAACTTGATGAGCCCCTTGGCCTGCGCGGTTGCCAGACGGGCGTCGATCTCGTCGGGGGTACCGAAGGCTGGTTTGGTGGTGGCTGGCTTCATGCTCATGGTTCGCGGCTCCTGTTGCGGCTTCAGAGGAATCTAGCACAGCGCTCTATCGACCGAAACGACGGGTGTGAATCTCAGGTTCAGACGCCTGGTAGGGTGGGTGATGCTCGTCAAGCCATTGGAGAGTTCACTCAGACAGGATCTTCATCTTTTCGTCATCGAACTCGCTCTGAGTTAGCGCGCCGTTATCCAACAACTCCTTAATCTCGGCGATTTGTTCATACTTGCTGCTGCTCTGTTGAGTTGCAACCTGAGCTATTTCACGATCAGTGCATACGAATATGATCTCGATTCTCGGAAAGTTACCCAGTATGTATGGCGGAGCAGCTGTATGTTCAGCTACCGTAAGCATGCTCTGGCCTGAGCCCTTTGCTCTGCAAAACTCCTTTGCACGCCTTATTGCTGTGCTTCGAATGCCACCCGTCCCACTGAACCCAGTGGAAGCTTGATGGTAACCGGCCAAACTGGGACGTCACTTGTGTAGTGGATCTATCACAGATCTGAGCGGATTGTGAGCGAA
>JAQBYL010000284.1 GCA_027622495.1 Pseudomonadota bacterium | reverse complement strand
ATCATAAACGCTGTGAGCGATATGCCTGCGATGTCCGAAAACAGAACCTGCGAAGGCAGGGTGTTCACGAAATATTGCGACATCAGCTCTATATTCAATGTTTCAGTCACCCAGGTATAAAAAGCCGGCAAAAACGCCGCTGTCAAACTACCTATCAACACGCCCAGACCCACCCCCATTGACCCGATCAGCACGCCGAGGAGCATGAATGCTTTTACAATAGTGGTTGAATCACCTCCCATCGTGCGAAGCACCGCGATGTCTCCACGGCGTTGTTCCACCACCATGATCAGTGTCGATACCAGGTTAAACGCAGCGACACCGACCAGAAATGACAGCAGAACAAACATGGTCAGTTTCTGCATCGCGATGGCTTGATAGAGGTTGCCGTGGGTTCGCATCCAGCTGCGGACCATGTATCGATCCGGCGCTAGCATCTCGACCGCATCGCTGACAGGCGAACTCACCTGAAACAGATCATCGAGCCTGAGCTGATAGCCGTGGATCTGCCCGCCCAGACGGAAAAACTTTTTGGCATCTTCGATATGCACATAGATGCCGCGCTGGTCGATGTCGGATCGTGAGCGGAAGATACCGCTGACGGTAAAACGTTTCTGGCGCGGGAAAAGCCCGGCAGGGGTGATACTCGCAACGGGCAGAACAACGGTCACCTTGTCGCCGATCTTCACGTTCAGAAGCCTGGCCAGCTGCCAACCAATGACGACTTCATAGCCGCGCGAAATCAGATTGTTAAGACCAGCACCCTCAACCAGGTAACGATCCACATCAGAAACCCGACCGATGCTTTCTGGATCAACCCCGCTGATGATCACGCCCTGGACTTTGTCGCTGACGGCCAGCAGGCCACCGCCCTGAATGAACGGGGTAACCGCCTGGATGCCCTGAATTCCGGCAAGACGCAGGCGTAGATCAGGATCGTCAAAAACTGCGTTTCGTGCATGAAGATTGACGTGCGGCAGCACGCCAAAGACCCGGTCTTTAAGCTCCTTCTCGAAGCCGTTAATCACCGAAACGACGATCACCAGGACGGCCACGCTGAGCGCGAGCCCTGCGATGGCCACAAAACCTATGAAGGAGATTGAACTGCGGCGCGAGAAGGCATAGCGCAGCCCGACGCTGGTCGAGACGCTTGTCATCGATCAGATGCGGGGATGATTGTCGGGTGTATACGGGCTGACACCAGCGGGCCCCGAGCCCCCCGGGCGGGTTTCGCACAGCGCCGGATTGCCTCCGCAAACCTCGCAACCAACGTCAAGACCAAGCTTTTTCATACCGCCGCAGCTGCCGGAAATCGGCTCACGGCCGAACATTACGCCCACGGCCATCAACGCGACGATCAGCAACATCAAACCGAATGCAAGTATCAGGGTCACCAGGTTCTTCGAACACACCTCAATGGGCCAGTATAGCGCGCAACAGCGATTGCTGTGTTCGCATTTTAGTTTGCATACGGGCAGAATCCCGGCCTTTTGCAGAGCTTCGGGTCCGGGTGATTGATTAAAGTGGGCACATGTCAAAACACAGATTAACCTTGGCCGTTCTCGGCGCCGCCGTGATCGGCTGGATTGCCGGATCGACTTTGGGTGATCTGCAGGCTCTCGCAGACGTGCTGGATCTGGTGAAGGACCTCTTCTTAAGCGTGCTTCGAATGATCATCGCACCGCTGATTTTCTTTTCGTTGATCACCGGAATCCTGCGCCTTGCGCAAGCTCAAAAGATGCGCACCCTCGGTCTGGTCACCGTGTGCTACTACCTCACCACCACCGGGATCGCCATCGCGATTGGCCTGGGTGTGGTGTTCTTCGTGCATCCCTGGACCAGCGAGCCACCGCTTGCGGTCGTTCCCGATTTGCCTCAAGCCACCTTGATCGACCCCACAGACGGATCGGTGGCGGGCATATTCCGCACCCTCCTCGGCGCCATGTTCGTCAATCCGTTCAGAGCGCTGGCTGAACTCAACATCCTCGGGATTGTGACCAATGCCATGTTGATTGGCCTGGCGGGCCTGCTGGCGTTGCCGAAAGACAGCGCCCTGCCTTCGATGCTCGAAGACATCACGCGCATCACCTATCGGCTGGCCGGGTGGGCAATCCTGTTGATCCCGGCCGGTGTGTTTGCAATCGCTTTTGAAATGGCGGCTTCCGCCAATACGCAGATGCTCGGTCAGCTGATCAGTTTTGCGCTGGTGGTTTTCGCCGCAACGGCGCTGCATGGGCTCGTCATTCTGCCAATGCTGGCCTGGTGGCTGACCGGTATACCGCCGTGGGTTCTGCTGCACAAGATCGCTCAACCGCTGATTGTCGCCCTGACTACTTCTTCCAGTGCGGCCACTTTGCCCGTGTCGCTGCGGGTTGCTGAGCGCGAGCTCGGGATTGATCCCAGTGTTTCGAGCTTCGTACTACCCCTCGGGGCTACCATCAATATGGACGGAACAGCTCTTTTTGAAGGTGTGGCGGCCGTGTTTGCGGCCTACCTCTTCGGGATTGAGCTGGGTGTGGCGGGCACCATCACCGTTTTTCTGGTCGCCATGATGGCATCGATCGGCGCACCCGGGATCCCGTCAGGTTCCATGGCCGCCATGCAGATCGTGCTGCTCGCCGTGGGAATTCCGCTCGAAGCCATCGCATTACTCCTGCTGGTTGAACGGCCACTCGATACTTTTCGAACGGCCGTGAATGTCGAAGGCGATCTGATCGGAGCACTGGTTGCTAACCGATTTGCCAGAGCCGCCTGATGGCGGCGTCGCTGCTTCTGGTCCGCCATGGTCAGATCGATGCCAACCGCCAAGGCCGCTGGCACGGATCAACTGAGGGCAAACTCACCTGGCGGGGCCGTCGCCAGGCCCGCAAAACCGCCCTCCACATCAAGACTGCTGAACCACCCATCGCCGCACTCTATTCTTCGCCTCTGGACCGGTGTCTTAAAACATCGGCCTACATCAGCAGATCGCTGGGTCTCGAGATCAATGTGGAGGCGGATCTCAGGGAATATGCAATTGGTGAATGGGAGGACACGAGCTTTACGGAGCTTGCGACCAGGCACGATTTTTTCACCCTGAGCCGCGGCGATTTAAGCTATGCACCGCCAGGAGGAGAATCACTCCAGGCCGTGTCCGGTCGCATTACCCACGCCCTTCAGAGCATCAACAACCGGCACACCCAAGCACAAAGAGTCCTCATCGTCGGGCATGGTGCCGCATTCTCAGTGGCGTTGGCGACGCTGCTTGACGGTAATCCCTCGGTCTGGACAAACTACGAGTTCGCTAACTGCGGGCTGACTGAACTGGTGCTTGGGCCCGACCACTATCTGGATACCTATAACATCACCAACCATCTCTAGGGGGAGACCATGCCTGAATTCTGCAGCGTCGAAAAAGCCAACCACATAATGACAGTGACACTGGAACGACCGGATCGCCTGAACGCCCTGCATCCACCAGCAAATGCTGAACTCGGCGAAGTCTTTGATGATTTCGCCGCAGACGACGATATGTGGGTGGCCATCATTACCGGTCGCGGCCGCGGCTTCAGCGCGGGCAACGACCTGCGTTACCAGGCCGAAGGCGGTAAGCGTGTGCCGACCCCCAAAGGTTTCGCCGGCCTCACCTCCCGCTTCGATATGAGCAAACCGGTCATCGCTGCCGTCAACGGGGTGGCAATGGGGGGCGGTTTTGAAATCGCCCTTGCCTGTGATCTGATCATTGCATCCGAAAAAGCCCTGTTTGCATTACCCGAACCAAAGGTAGGGCTTGCCGCCCTGGCTGGCGGGTTGAACCGACTGCCGCGGCAGATTGGTGCCAAGCGGGCACTGGGCATGATTCTGACTGGTCGGCACGTCAGTGCAGCCGAAGGTCAGCAGCTGGGTTTTGTTAACGAGGTGGTGCCCCACGACGATCTGCAGGAAGCAGCTCTTCGCTGGGCGGCGCAGATCTGCGAATGTGCGCCCTTGTCCATCCGGGCCAGCAAAGATGTGGTCTATAAGAGCCTGAGTATGGGTTCGCTTGAAGAATCAATGAAGGCGCAATACGACTCTGTCAAAGCCATGGCCACGAGCGCAGATTTCATAGAGGGCCCCAAAGCGTTCGCCGAAAAACGCAAGCCTAACTGGCAGGGTCGCTAGGCTACGCGTTAGTTAATCCGGGCGCTCACTGGCACACAGACTCTGGGCAGATGCAATTGCATCTGCCACCACAGCGACTGCCAGGCAGATGTCATTGAGTGTCTCGGGTTCACCGCGGCTGACCATCTCGCCGACGATCTCCATTCGCGGGATCGCCACATGCAGCAGGTCCGGTGTGGTCGCAAACTGGCCGTAATAAAACTCTCTTGGTTCCACTTTCTCTCTCCTCGTAGACAACGAAGAGACTTGAGGCATGAATCGTGCCAGATTAGATATAGACTGTATCTGACTGAAATACATAGTTTTTTATTCTACAAAGTGAATCATTTCACAGTGCCCTCCCGGGACGCTATGTGACCCTTGATGACAAATTGAGATCCGGGTCCGGCGGGCGTTAGCTCAAGGCTGTGACCTCTGCCAGCATCTCAATCTGGGTCTGGTATCCAGCCGCATCTTCGTAGCCAATACTGCAGATCAGCCGGTTGGCACCTGCATCGCGATAGGTTTCAATCCTCGCCTGGCTCGCCGAGCGGTCATTGAGCTTAAGACCGGTCATCACCGATACCTGCCCTACAGGCTTACCTGCGGCTTTGCATAACTCCCGGTAGGTTCGAATCTCCCCCGCAAGTGCCTGCGGGTCATTGCTCATGGGCAACCAGCCATCGGCAAAGCGAACGGCACGCTCGAGTGCATGAGGTGCGCGGCCACCGACCAGTATTGGAGGTTTTGCCGGTCGCGGTTTGAAGAGAAACGGCTGGCCGTTGGCTTCCACAACGTCATTGGCAAAGCAGCGGTTGATAAACTCGAGAATGTCATCAGACATCTGCCCGCGGCGATGGCGATCAAGACCCAGGGCGGTGAATTCTGCATCCATCCAGCCGATCCCCACACCGAGCAGCAGACGTTCGCCGGACAACTCCTGCAGAGTAGCGATCTGCTTGGCCACAGGAAGCGCCCCTCGATAGGGAAGAATCAGCACACCGGTCCCGAGTTTGATCCGCTGGGTCGCACCGGCAATAACCGCAAGACTCACAAGAGGATCCAGATAACGGCCACCACTGCCCACCGCATCATCGGGAGGAATGGCAATATGATCGGTGATCCACAGGGATTCAAAACCAGCGGCCTCGGCGGCTGCCGCACAGCTTTTAAATATTCGGGCATCCGATTGAGGCCCCATATTCCGCAGCGTTACCCCAATGTGCATGCCCAAACGCCTCGCAGAGGGATCAGAAGATAACAATACCGCGCTGTATCAACAGGTCCAGGATTCGTTCCGCACAGACGTCGGGGGTGTCGTGGTCGGTGCGAAGGACCATCTCCGGATTTTCCGGTGCCTGGTACTGGGAATCGATGCCGGTGAAATTGCTGATCTCGCCACTGCGGGCCTTTTTATACAGACCTTTGGGGTCGCGCTGTTCGCAGACTTCAAGCGGTGTATCGACAAACACTTCGATGAATTCGCCATCCGCCACCATCGCGCGCGCCATGCGCCTCTCGTCCCGGTACGGTGAAATGAAAGCGACGATGGTAATCAGTCCTGCATCCACCATCAGCGCCGCGGCTTCCCCTACCCGGCGGATGTTTTCCACCCGGTCAGCTTCGGTAAAGCCTAGGTCCCGATTCAGACCATGACGGACATTGTCACCGTCGA
>JAQBYL010000283.1 GCA_027622495.1 Pseudomonadota bacterium | reverse complement strand
TGATCGGTGGTCTGGCCCAGAACAGCTGCCAGGAGCTTGTGACCGATGTGTCGAACATCATCGGCACGGGACCGGATGTAGTCATCTTCAACCGTATCGAAGCCAGTCACATATTCATCGAACGTTTTGCGGGTCGCGGCAAACGCGCTCATGCCGCTGCGGATCCGACCCTCTATGTCCTGGGTCAACTGATCGCTGCTCAGCAACTGATCATAAAAGTCGAAAATGCCTAACACATCGCTGGACAGCACGGTGTTGAATCTTGATTTACCTGCCTGGATCTCTTCCTGCGCGCGTGACAGGGCGATCGTGAATATGCCTACCTCCGCGTCTGTTCCCTGCGAAACAGGTTCATCCAACAGATTCAGGGTCTGCTCGCCGATCAGCAGGTGAACCTTACCCAGCGCCTGACCTGGTGCGCCATTGATGCCTCTGATGCTGCGTTCCTGCATTGCAATCAGTGCGTGGCTGTCTGCCAGCGGAAGACGCAACATGCTTCCAGAAAGCTGTGCGGCCATGGTGATCAGAAACGACTCTTCGTCGGCGGTAAACCCGCGCTGATCCTGATCCTGCACAACAAGCACGCCAATGACAGATCCAAGATGAACGATGGGCACGCCCAGAAAAGCCTGAAATGCTTCCTCACCGCTTCCGGGAAAGTAGCGATAAGCGGTGTGGTTCTGTGCGACTTTGAGGTTGAGCGGCAGTTTTGTATCGGCGATAAGACCGACCAGACCTTCTCCGGCGGGCAACACGATGGTGTGCCATGCGGTTTCGGATAAGCCGGTGTTGGCGACCATTCTCAGCGAGTGATCGGGCTCAATCTGATAAAGGCTGCACACATCCACAGACAAGGCATGGCTGACACCATGAACCAGTCGTTCGATCTGCTCTTCCAACGTGTGCGCGCCGGCAGCTTCAAGAACAATCTTGTGCAGCAGACCGAGACCCAGTCGGGGAGAGTTCCTGTGGACTACACGACGCAAATCGCCCGCTCCGAAACGCCGGAAAAACCCGGATCACAATGTCGGCTATGGTGCGGCGATTTGTCGACACTGGCAAGGCGCAGATGGTCTGACGGGATTCGCTGTTTGGCCTTCATTCTAAGTTTCAAATAATGCTAGCCTTGACTGGATAAGCGCACCAACGGGGAAGGAACGTGAAAGGCAACGAATACATCGCGAGCATACTGAAGAGCGAGGGAGTGGATCTGATGACCTGCTTTCCGAGCAATCCGCTGATCGAAACCGCAGCAATCGAAGGGATTCGGCCAGTTGCGTTCCGTCACGAACGCGGTGCCATCATGGCAGCAGACGGAATCAGCCGGACCAGTGATCGCCGGAAATTCGGCGTGGTGGCGATTCAATCGCAAGCGGGCGCAGAAAATGCAGTCGGTGGAATCGCGCAGGCCTATGCCGACAACGTCCCCATCCTGGTGCTACCTGGTGGCGTTCTGCTGAGTCAGATCGCTGTTAAGCCGAACTTTTCTGCGGTGAACAATTATCGCGGGTTCGTAAAACAGGTTGAAGCCATCTACCGCCCGGAAGATGTTGGCAGTGCAATGCGACGGGCGATACATGCATTGAGAAATGGTCCCGGTGGACCGGTTGTTCTGGAACTGACGGGGGATGTCTGTGAACAGGAGATCCCGGATAACGCGCTCAACTACAGTTCGCCACCGACATTCAGGCACCAGCCTTCCAGCGCGGATATCAAAGAGGCAGTAAAAGCATTGCTTAAAGCGAAAAAACCGCTGTTGTGGGCGGGTCAGGGTGTACTGATGGCCGGGGCCACAGCAGAGTTGCAGGAACTTGCTGAGCTCACCGGTATACCGGTGTTCTGCACCATGCCTGGCAAGTCCGCCATGGACGAGCGACATCCGCTGTGTCTCGGTGCAGGCAGTGGTCTCACCACCATGGCCGCGGGGAAGTGGCTTCTGGCGCTCGGATCGAGCCTCACCAGAACCTTTTATGGTCAGCCGGTTCGCGGCCGCAAGATCCTGATCCAGAACTCAGACAACCCGGCTGATATCGGCAAAGACGAGAATGTAGACATTGGTCTGCAGGGTGATGCCAAGCTCACCTTGCTTGCTCTGATCGATGAGGTGAAAGCCGAGCTCGGTGACAAAGGCGTGGGTGAGCGCGCACAGATCAAGGCGGAGATTGCGGCGCTCCGGTCAACCTGGATGGCCGAGTGGGAGCCTTTATTGCATTCAGATGCAAAACCACTGAACACCTACCGTGTGATCCACGAGATCAACCAGACGCTGGATCTGGAAAACAGCATTGTGACCCATGATGCCGGTGCACCACGGGATTCCATCGTGCCGTTCTACACCGCAACCAAACCACACAGCTATGTGGGCTGGGGCAAGACCACTCATCTGGGTTTTGGCATACCACTCATGATCGGCGCAAAAATGGCTAATCCCGATAAATTCTGCCTTAACCTCATGGGCGATGGTGCATTCGGCATGTCAGGAACCGATATCGAAACCGCATGCAGAAGCGGCTTTGCCATCACCACGGTGTTGTTGAACAACGGTGGGATGGCGACCTATCCAGGTGGGTTTCCGAATGCCAGGGAGAAATATGCGGTGTCACACATGCAGGGTGACTACGCCAAAATCGCGGAAGGCATGGGGGCATGTGGTATCACAGTAAAAGAACCGGCGCAGATGGCACCGGCGCTGGAACAGGCAAAACGCATGAACGCCGAGGGCCAGACCGTTCTGATCGACGTGCATTCCGATATGGAAGCGAAGAAATCGCGCTACTGATCTCTCTCTGAAGGGGGCACAAATAAACCGTTCTTCGGGCTGCCGTTTGATGTACGATGGCGACTCTTTAGAATTCCCTTCCCGATTATCTTCCTGGGTTACTTATCCGCCAGCTCATCGGCAATCGTTTCTAGACATAAAACCGGATGGCCTTTTTGTCGTCCGGTCTCAAGCGTCCGCATTGATTGGCTTTAAGGAATGCGTACAAAAAACTAGGTTCGCTATGAAGCGAATACGGAGAATATATGAAATTGTACGTAGGTAACCTGCCCTGGAGTGTCACCGACCAGTCCTTGAGTGAGCTTTTCAGCACACACGGTACGGTCGAGTCGGCCGCCGTGGTTACAGATCGCGAAACCGGTCGGTCAAGAGGTTTTGGTTTCGTTGAAATGGACGCGGCCAGTGGACGGCGCGCAATCGAAGAGCTCAATGGTCATCAGCTTGAATCGCGAGAGCTGAAGGTGAATGAAGCTAACGATCGCCCGAAGCGCTCGGCTAACTACTAAAGTTATGGATGAGCATCGTCGTTTGCGATGATGCTCATTTGTACCCTGCGCAGGGTTAGTTCCCCGCACAGGCGCCAGCAGGAGCTGGTTTATGGCGATCGCGTTTCAGAATCCCACGCGCAGTTTTGACCCCACGGTCAACTGTGTTCGTTTTTCCGGTCACGACAGCACGATTGAAGTTTCTTTTTTTGTTGAAACCGAGGCCCTGCAGAAGCTCTGCCCCGGTATGGGGATGGCAGAAGGGGAAATCCTCAAAGCCTTTGATAACAAACTGAAACAGATCCACAAAGTCGCCACCAGAGTTTATGGCAGTGGGAAAAAATCTTTCGTTCACACACTGACTTCTGACGACTTTTGACTGCCTGAACCCGTACGTTAGATCATTCGCGTTTTTTTGGATCTTCGAAAACCAACATGCCTTTTGCTCCGATCAATGGTGCCACATTGTGGTACGAAGTCCGTGGTCAGGGAGAACCGATTCTACTTCACCATGGCTATACCGCCTCGCGCGTCAACTGGATGCCGGTGGCCGAACGTCTGCAGACTGATTATCAGGTAATCCTGATGGAGTGCCGCGGGACCGGTGAGAGTGAACATACGCCCGATGGTTACAACCTCGTTCAATATGCAGCCGATGTGATTGGTCTGCTCGATCATCTAGAAATCGAGCGGGTAACCTTTGCCGGTCACAGCATGGGTGGGGGGATCGGTTATATTCTTGCTCTCGATTACCCGCAGCGGCTCAAGCGTCTGGTTCTGATGGCACCGATCCCCGCACAGGGTGTAGGAGAAATTACGCCCGAGCTTCGTGAGCAACGCCTTGCAGAACGCAGGCTCGGTAATCGCGCAGCAGTGCTTGCTCGTTACCGCGCCATGCAGTTTCGCGCGGACGTCGAAACCGAAGCCTGGTTTCACGATCGTGTGGATCACATATTCAATGTGTCGGATGGGCACTTTGAAGGCAGTGCCGAATCCATGCGGGACTTGAATGTGGTCGACCGCCTGCACGAGATTCACACACCCACGCTCATGATTGCCGGTGCTGTGGACAACCTGCTCAAGCCTGATCTTCTCGACTTCATGCGTTTGCCTAATGCAACGCTTGACGTTCTTGCAAGGGCAGGCCATGAGGTTGCCGTCCACGAACCTGAGAGGGTTGCGCAGGCGATAGCAAGTTTCATGACCCATGGCCCGATCACCGGGGCGACCCTGTTGGATCGGCTCACGTGAGCAGTTGCATACCGTCATGAGCCTGGTTCGAATCGATAATGGAAGCCTTGCTTTCGGCCATGTGGCGATCCTCGACGACATTGCTCTCAGCATTGAACCTGGCGAGCGCGTATGCCTTGTGGGCAGAAATGGCACCGGTAAATCCACGCTCTTAAACGTCATTGCCTCAGATCAGGTGCTGGATGGTGGCCGTCTGCGGATCGGGCCGATGGTCAGAATAGCGAAGCTCGCGCAGGAAGTTCCTACAGCTGCGCACGCAACTCTGTTCGAGATCGTCGCGCAGGGTCTGGGTGATCACCGCGGGCTTCTGGCAGACTATCACGAAGCGAGTCTGCGTCTGACAGAAAATCCGAATGATACGCAGGCGCTCACACGGCTGGGGCAGTTGCAGGAAGACATTGATCGGGCCGGAGCCTGGGAGGGGTCGCAGCGTATTGAAGCTACCTTAAGCAGGTTGGCGCTACTGCCAGATGAAAAAATGAGCGAGTGCAGCGGCGGGATCAGACGTCGCGCGATGCTGGGCCAGGCGCTTGTGAGTCAACCGGATGTTTTGCTGCTGGACGAGCCGACTAACCATCTGGATATCGAATCTATAACCGGTCTGGAGGAGGCGCTTCAGGCATATCCGGGTGCTGTGGTGTTCGTAACGCACGATCGGACACTGATCCAGAACCTGGCAACGCGGATCGTGGAACTCGATCGCGGGCAGTTGCGTTCATATCCCGGTGACTACGCGGAATATCTGCGGCGGAAAGAGGGCGAGCTCAAGGCCGAGGCAGATGCCAATCGCAAATTCGATCAGAATCTGCAGAACGAAGAGGTATGGATCAGAGAAGGGATCAAAGCGCGACGCACGCGTAACGAAGGTCGGGTTCGCCGGTTAGAAGCCATGCGTCGCGAGCGTGCCGATCGACGGGAGCGTATTTCAACCGTCAAGCTGGCAGTGGATCGCGGTGTTGCCTCGGGCAAACTGGTGATCGAAGCGGAAAGTGTGAACTTTACCTACGATCGCAAACCGGTGATCGGGGACCTGAACGTGGTCGTCATGCGCGGTGACCGGATCGGGGTGATCGGCCAGAACGGATCGGGTAAGAGCACCCTGCTCAAGCTTCTTCTGGGTGATCTGCAGCCTGATTCGGGTGCTGTGCGGCGCGGGACAAAGTGTCAGATCGCCTATTTTGATCAGGAGCGCATGCAGCTGAATCTGGAAGCCTCGGTGATCGACAATGTCTGCGAGGGTTCAGACACCATCACCATAGGCAACAAAAGCCGCCACGTGGTGAGATCTCTGGCGGACTTTCTC
>JAQBYL010000282.1 GCA_027622495.1 Pseudomonadota bacterium | reverse complement strand
ATCCGTTTATTTCTCCATACTTCCTTCATTTTAAATATGCATGTCTGTATAGTTCCGCCTTAACTTACTGAATCCAAACAAAGAACCCATATGCTAAGACAACGAACAATCAAGACCGCTGTTCATGCCATAGGCGTTGGCGTGCATTCAGCTAAGAAAGTCCGCATGACCTTACGCCCTGCCGGGGAAAACACAGGTATTCTTTTTACCCGCACCGACAGCTTGAAAGCGTGCGCGTTGAAAGCAACCGCACACAACGTCTGCGACACGACATTATCAACTACCATCAGCCACAAGGATCTCCGGGTTTCAACCGTTGAACATCTGATGTCGGCTCTGTGGGGCCTGGGCATTGATAATCTCATCGTTGAACTTTCTTCTGAAGAAGTTCCCATCATGGACGGTAGTGCAGCACCGTTCATTTATCTGATCAATACCGTTGGCGTCGTCGAACAGGCTGCTGCCAAAAAATACATCCGCATCAAGAACGAAGTCACTGTTCGCAATGGTGACTCCTTCGCAACCCTCAAACCGTTTGCAGGCTTTAAAGCCGGTTATACCTTTGTGGCAGATCATCCGGTTTACAACCGTTACCCGAAACGCGCTGAACTGGATTTTTCGAAAGCGTCGTATGTCGATCACGTCAGCCGGGCACGTTCATTCGGTCTGATGAATGAACTGGAACAGGCACAGAGAATGAACAAGTGTCTGGGTTCAAGTCTTGAGAATGCGGTTGGTGTGAATGACTTCAACGTCGTGAATCCGGAAGGCTTGCGCTACAACGACGAGTTTGCCAAGCACAAGCTGCTGGATGCAATCGGCGATCTGTATCTGCTGGGTAGTCCCATCATCGGTGCGTTCAATGGTTATAAATCAGGTCACGCAATGAACAACCAGCTCGCGCGAAAACTGCTTGAAACGCAGGACGCATTCGAGATGGTCACCCTGAATGGTCGTGATCGTGAAGTGGTGCGACCGATCCTTCAGCCTGCAAGCGCAGGTTAATCTGTCGGGGCGTGTGCCTCTTCCCACATCTTAATCAGGCGTCTTTAGCTGGCATTAAACGCTGCGTCTGTAAAACTTCTGCGATCTGCCTGATTGAGCGGGCGCCGTCGATCAGACCCATGATGTGTGCATTGATCCTGGTTGTGGTGAGCTGGGTACGAAACTCAGGCGTTACCGGAACCGGTTTTTTTGGATGTACGATCCATTCCGGAAGATGCTGATGGCGGTCTGGGCGCGCTACGTTTGCGCTCTTGTGGCAACAGATAGTCGTCGTCAGTTCCTGGCGGGCAAAACGGGAATGAGGGGATGCAAGGTACGGCATCCGTCGCTCCGATGTTCCGTCGACCTCAAAGCCGCTGGCTTGCGCAGTCTTCAACAGTTCGGTGAAAGTGAGATTATGCAGCGGGTTGCGATTCGCAAACGCAACCGAGCCATGATTGATCCAGATTCCGTTGTCGGTGAGCAGGTGGTTGATCAATCTGAGTAGTGTACCCGCAGGCGTGGGCAGAACATCGAGCAGCCACGGGGTGACGATGACATCGAATGAACCAGCCATGAGCGGCGGTCTCAGGACATCGCCCAGAATGTAGTGAAGACCCTCTCGAGCAGGCCCAGGAGCACGCAGCACCTGTTCGATCGCGCAGTCAGCGCTGGTCTTTGGCGCCAGCGGAAACTCCACGAACTTCTGCTCATCACCCTGCCATAGCCGATGGGCAAGCAGGCCGTAGAGAGGGTTTGCGTCCAGGGCCAGGGTTTTACCCGTGGTGATTGCGTGCAGGTCGTAGGCGAGGCGGGCACCACCGGCACCAAGCACCACGATGGTTTGATCACGGTCCGGATCTATGAAGGGTCTGATCTGCTCGAGGGCGAGCCGGTTTTCCTCATCACCCCAACACCAGTCGCGATGCAGGTTTGTCGAGTAGCTCAGCAGGCCCATGGCGGTGGGCAAACGGCTCCGAAGCGCGAGATAAGTTTCTTTTGCGACCGGCTGAACAACGTCCAGCGGTGCGAGGATCGATCGCAGATGCTCGGCCTGGGTCTCCAAACCCTCGGCCGTGAGGGTCAGCCGTTCGGTGGTTTCGGCGATGGGTGCGTCAACAATGGCACTGCGCTGCGCTTCAGCGCGGGAGAGAAGATCGCTGATGGCGTATTGCCAGCGGTTTCGCCAGTCCGCGAGAGCGCTGCCAGGCTCGCTGAAGAGCCAGGGCAGATCAGCCAGCCGGGGATAGTCGATTCTGCAGGTTTTGCAGTGGTAGCCATCGTCCACTCGACCAAGCTGCGTGTCGCAGGTTGGACACGCAAGCAATCCGGATACGGTCAAACCCTGGTCCTTTCAGCTCGATGATGCGGGAATCATAGCGGATTGGTAATGATGCCGTTCACGATGGGTTCAAAGGCGGTCAGGCTGTCGTACAGCGCCGGGTTGCTCAACCCCATACTCGGATACAGGGTGTTGAACTGGTTCTGCAGACCATGCAGAGCCATGTAGTTCAGCACCACCGTCTCAGCGAGCAGATTAACGTTGTTGGCGGCGGGGGTAGACGCTGTTTCAACTGATCCATCGGGCCGCATGTAGCCGATCTGCTGATGCAGGGCCTGTTGTGCAGGCGTTGCGCCGATCAGAGTGGGTCGGCGGCTCGGGTTATACACAAGAAAAAATGGTGCTGCGGTAGATGAATTGTCGCTGGTCCATTCGCCTTTTCCGCGGCCTTCGACGGAGTTGTCGATCACCCCGTTAGAAGACAGGGACCCGTCAGACATCACGTACAGCATCAGCGGAACACCGACGATTGCGGCGTACTCGAGGCATGCCCCCATGCACTGACCTGCGCGGAAGTCTTTCACTTCACCTTCTGCGCGTGCACCGCCATGGTAGTCGTAACCACCGAGTTCGACGGTGCCAGCACCGGCGAAGCCGTTGATGACCATTTTCATGACTGAGGCGGTTTTCTGGAATTCGGCAGCGTTGCGGTCACCGGCGGTGAACTCTGCAGAGCTGAAGATACCGGTCGCACCAACAATGTCGGGGTCGCCTGCCGGATCCAGCGTCGCCGGGTTACCGAAACGATCGGCCAGGTCAGCGCTCTTCAGGTAGCCGCAGCGCACCAGATCCTTGATCACATCGTCTGTGGTGACACCCTGATCGGTATCGACTGCGCTCATCTTCTGGTCCGACAGCCGATAGATCGACTCCATGACCGCCACAGCGTCCTGTTGATTCAACACGGTGGTCAGATCGCCAACGTCAACCAGACCGGTGACATCGGATGGCCGATCGACCTTGGTCGGTCGAATGCTCAAGTCGATGGTGAAGGCGGGTGACATTGAATTCCCACCGGAATCGGAGTTCTCCGACCCGATCAGATTCAGCAGAGAACCGTTAGCGCCCGCCTTGGCGATGGCGTACATCGGGTTGTGTGGATTGTTGCTGGTGTCGTTGTCTGAACGTGCGGGGATCACCGCACCGTTGATGTTCTGCGCGGTGGCGGGGGTTACCCGGCTCATGATGCCGCGCAAAAAAGCGCTGTCGGAGTGAAACGCGAGCCCCAGCTGTTGATCAATAAAATCATTGGTCTGCGATTGAGGGTTAACAATCGGTGGAACCATGTCACCTGGAAGACCCTGTCTTTCATAACCCGCTGTTGTCAGAAAGTCGAGCTGACCTCCCTGCTTGCCGACCAGCACGTTGCTGCCTGCCTGATTACTGCCACCGGCCAGGTCAAAAACAATGAATGGGATCTTGCCGGCGCCCTGGGTGGCAATACCACATTGAGTCACCAGCGGCAGCAGATCACCAGAAAGCGATGCACGGCTGATGCCAGGCAAGCTGAACATGGCGCCGGTTACCGAGGCGGCGCCCAGCATAAACCCTTGTGCCAGAAACTCGCGTCGAGTGCGGGGCCTGGCATGGTTCGGATGCCGTAATGGATCGTCAAAGTTACGTTTGCGTGTTCTTCTCATGATCCTCTCCTCACTGCACCATCATCACAGCACTGCCCATGACCGCCGCACAGGTCCCTTTCATAATTCTCTGCACCCGATCCGATTCACAATTCACACCACAGGCTCGCAGACGATCGATCAGGGTGTTGACCTCATCGGTGAGAGTTACACGCAGTGGCTGCGTGTTCAGACCTGATCCGACCATGTTGTCGAGCAGCGGGTCGATGACTGCAGCACGATCATCAAACGCCGATGCGAGGGGAGCACTCCAATCGAAGATTGGCCAGTAGTCCGTGCGCAGCGATGGGTCGTCAACCAACGTGCTGCAATATTCAATCGCGAGTTGGGTCACCCCCATCTGCTGGGAGGAAATGAATCCACCCAGGCCAGAATTGACCGGCATGGCTTGTTTCACTCTGTCATAGGTTGCCATCACACCGGCGTCCGATACCGGTATCCCGGTCATGGACGACATGGTGGCATTCACTTCGGCAAAGTCGCGGATGCCCACGGCCGGTCCCCGTGGTAGATCGGGAGGCGGCAGCGGAGAGCTGGGAGAAGTTTCCACGTAAACGTTGGTTGCGCTGCCCAGAATTTCAAACGTCAGGAAAAATTCGTCCAGGGCCGGGCCTTTTTCCAGCGGAATAATGGTTCCCTGAGCACTGAGTTGTTGTTGACCATCAACGCTGTAGGCTGCCTGTGTGATGGTGACGTCAAGGTTGGCAAAACCCTGGCTCACTGTGATCTCCCGTCCGTTGAGGCCAATACGCAAGCCCTGCATGCGTATGTTGTCGGGTGTGGCCTGCGGGTCCAGCACAACGAAGAAGGGTTGGTTAAACAGATAGCTGTAGCTGTCGAACTGACTCACTTCGAACACCACATATGCATCCGTTATACCGATGTGGTCGCTCACGTTGAACAGAACGTAGTACTTTTCACCCACGCCGACATCGAAGTTCTGTTGTATCTGAGCCTCAGTCAGCACACGGCTGTGGATCGCAAGCATCCGGATGGTGCCAGCCCATGCGTTGTTGCCGTCCACCTCACTACCGAGAACGAAGGCAAACTTGTCGTCCCAGTTGTCTAACAAGCCGCCGGACACTGTGTCGATGTCACCGGTAAACTGACCATTCACATACAAGCGACGACCGTTTGTTGGATCGTAGGTCAGCACAACGTGCTGCAGACTTGCCTGCAGAACCTCAGCATTGTCGTCTGTTGAAAGCTGTGGCTCGCCAGCCGCGTTACTGAGATCACTTCGGTTAAAGGTGTCGTAGTTGTACAGAGTCTGGCCGAGCATGAAGTTCCTCGTGGTAGAACTACCGGAGTAACTGATGATTCTTGCCGGACCGTCCTGGGATACATTGGCCGGCGCCACCCAGGCCTCAATGCTGTATTCACTGGTTGCGACCAGCTGGTTGAACAGTTTGGCACTGGACGTTGTGGATGCCTGAGCCTTGCCACCGGTGAATTGAATTCCCCAGCCACCGACCCAGTCGTGCGCACCACTGAGTGTGAGGTCCATAGCGGGTTCAACACCACTGGTATCGAACGCAGTTGGACCAGATCCGGTTTTGAAAGCGTACAGAGCAATCAGGTTGGTCTCAAAGCGCCCACCGGAAGACGAGATGATGCCTTCGGTCAGCTTCATGGCTTTGCTGGTGACCAGATCGCTGTCGACCTGTGTCAGTGGCACAGCAGCAGCCATGGCAGTGATTGCGTTCATCATTTCGGTGGCATTCGCGGCGCAATCATCCCAGCAGTTATGAAATTCGCTTCCCAGGCGAATCACGAATCTGGAATTGATCGGCTGATCCAGGTCCATTTTCTGCTGGGCAGCTTCGTAAGCGGCATCCACATCTGCACCGGCAA
>JAQBYL010000281.1 GCA_027622495.1 Pseudomonadota bacterium | reverse complement strand
CCTGGGTAGCGACGTCAACGCACTCGAGCAGTACCGAGCGCTCAATAGGCCGATCGAAATCCAGATTGCGGCGCACCGAGCGTGCCGTGCGCAATACCCAGTCCACGTCCTCGATCGCAACCGCCCGGTCATCCCCGCCGATAGCCGCTCTCCCACAAGTTCTTCCCAGATGGCCCATTCTAGCGCAAAGCACGCAACTGGGTGCCGGTCGACACGGGGTGTCGTATGATCGTCGGCTCACGAAGATTTGGGGAATAAAATGTCTGTAAAAGGAAAAGTCGCCATTGTCACCGGTGCGGGGGGTGGTCTGGGTCGATGTCATGCACTGCTGCTCGCCGAGCATGGCGCAAAAATTGTAGTCAATGATCTGGGTGGCGGTATCGATGGTTCCGGGAAGGGTGACGCGGCCGACCGGGTCGTTGAAGAGATCCGTTCGATGGGGGGTGAAGCGGTCGCCAACAAGGCGTCTGTGGCTGATCGGGCAGGGGCTAAAAGTATTGTCGACACGGCAGTCAAGGAATTCGGTACCGTTGATATTCTTGTTAACAACGCCGGTATTCTGCGCGACAAATCATTCAAGAACATGACCCTCGATGAATGGGACAGCGTGATCAATGTACATCTGAACGGCTCTGCCTATGTCACCTGGCATGCATGGCCGATCATGTATGCAAAGAACTACGGCAGAATTGTTCTGACGTCATCTGTTTCCGGCATTTTCGGCAGCTTCGGCCAAGCCAACTACGGTGCTGCAAAGATGGGCATGGTCGGCATGATGAACAATCTGTGTCGCGAAGGCGCCGGGCACAACGTGTTTGTGAACTGCCTGTCCCCTGGTGCGACCACGCGTATGACCGCGAGTGTGCCGGGTGCAACCACCGACCCGGACAATCCGGATCCGGAAAACCATCCCGCCCTGGTCAGCCCTGCGGTGTTGTTCATGTGCTCAGAAGATGCACCGAACGGCAAGATCATTCAGGCCATGGGAGGCAAATACTCAGTGCAGCAGGTTTTTACCAACGACGGGATCGACCTCGGTGTGAGCGCAACCTATGAGGATCTGGACGCGCGACGCGAGACCCTGCTCGACATGAGCAAAGCGCACGCCAACAGCAGATACGGACAATAAAACTTAAATTAAGGGATACGCAATGTCGCAGAACAAACAACTACGCAGCAAGTACACAAGCTCCGGCCAACTCGTGCTGAGTATCGAATCGGTGGAGATCCCCACGCCCAAGCCGGATGAAGTCGTGGTCAAGATAGGTGCAGCGCCAATTAACCCGTCGGATCTGGGTCTGCTGTTCGGCATGGCGGACATGTCGAGTGCAAAAGCCAGTGGACCCGCCGCTGATCCCGTGGTCACGGCCGAGGTGCCGGAGAAGTTCCGTAAAGCGATGGCCGCACGGGTTGACCAGTCCCTGCCGGTCGGAAACGAAGGCGCAGGGGTTGTAGTTGCTGCCGGTGATTCGGAAAAAGCCCAGGCGCTCATGGGTAAGACAGTCGCGATTCTGGGCGGTGCGATGTACGCGCAGTACCGTGCCATCAAAGCAGTGCAATGCCTGGTGTTGCCTGAAGGGACTACTGCCGCACAGGGTGCATCGTGTTTTGTTAACCCGTTGACTGCGCTGGGCATGGTCGAGACCATGAAGCTCGAAAATCACAAAGCCCTGGTTCACACCGCGGCGGCATCAAACCTCGGGCAGATGCTGCAGAAGATCTGCCTCAAAGATCACGTCCCGCTTGTGAATATTGTGCGCAAAGAAGAGCACGTGAAATTGCTCAAAGATCTCGGTGCTGAACATGTGGTGAATTCCAGTCTGCCAAGCTTCATGGATGACCTGACCGAAGCACTGAAAATCACCGGCGCGACCATTGGGTTTGATGCGACCGGGGGCGGCAAGCTCGCCAGCAACATCCTGACCTGCATGGAAGCGGCGGCCAGTGCCAATGCGTCGGAGTTCAGCCGCTATGGATCAACTGTTCACAAACAGGTGTACATCTATGGTGGTCTGGATCGTACTACCACTGAGTTGTCGCGCAATTTTGGTATGGCCTGGAGCATCGGCGGATGGCTGTTGCCGCCGTTCCTGGCGCGCATCGGTCATGATGCTGCACAGGCATTACGTGAGCGGGTGGCACGAGAAATCACCACAACTTTTGCCAGTCACTACACGAAAGAGGTAAGCCTCGAAGGAGCCCTGAGCCTCGATGCCATATCGGTATACGGCAAGCAGGCTACTGGTGAAAAGTACCTGGTTAAACCGAACGGTTAGACCTTGTCCGCGGCCAGTGTCTGCTCGACGATGGCCGCATAAAAACTTGCCCCGTAAGGGATGGCGGCGTCGTTGAAGTCATAGTGCGGATTGTGGACCGGCCGCATGTGCTCGGCGTCGCCGTTACCGACCAGCAGGTAACAGCCAGGCACCTGCTCGAGCATGAAGGAAAAGTCTTCAGAGCCTGTCCCGGCGGGCAGATCCCGTTTTACCTGCGCATCGCCGACCAGCCCATCACACACATCTGCGGCCGCACCCGTCGCCTTGGCGTCGTTCACCACCGGGTGAAACACCACCCGAAAATCCACTGTTGCGGACCCACCATAGGCAGCAGCGATGCTGCTTGAAAGCTGGCGGACTCTGGCTTCGATCTGATCCATTGCCTTCATCGAAAAGGTCCGCACGGTTCCGGCCAGGCGGGCGGTTTCGGGGATCACGTTATACGCGTCTCCTGAATGAATCTGAGTGATTGACAGAACCGCGGTCTCGGTCGGCCGCATATTCCGCGAGACTACCGTCTGCAGGCTTGTTACCAGCTCTGCGGCAATGATGACCGGGTCGACAGAATCGTGGGGGAAGGCGCCATGCGCGCCAGTTCCATGGATGTCGATATCAAAAAAAGCACCGGCCGCGGTCATTGTTCCGGCGCTGGCACCGTAAACACCAACAGGCATGCCGGGTGCGTTGTGCATGCCGTACAGCACATCGCAGGGGAATTGCTGGAACAGACCGTCTTCGATCATTGCTTGGGCTCCGCCAATGCCTTCCTCCGCGGGTTGAAAGATAAAGTTCACCACTCCCCGGAAGTTGCGTGTCTGCGCCAGGTAGCGGGCGGCACCGAGCAGCATGGTGGTGTGGCCGTCGTGACCGCAGGCATGCATGGTGCCTTGTAGCGTTGACTTGTGAGCAAAATCATTCAGTTCAATGATCGGTAGAGCATCCATGTCGGCACGCAGGCCGATGGACTGTGGTTCGTTACCAACGCGAAGAACGCCTACCACACCGGTCTTGCCGATGTTCCGGTAGACTTCCAGCCCGAACGACACAAGTTTTTCTGCCACCAGGTCAGCGGTACGCCGCTCATTGAACCCGAGTTCCGGGTGCGAGTGAATGTCACGTCTCCACGCAGTGAGTTCTTCTGTTACCGCTTCGATTTCTGCTATCAGGGGCATATATGTCTCCGGTTAATCTGGTCGAATGCCACGCAGCCATTCGTTGAGGAATACACCGTCCGGATCGACTCGATCGCGGAGCGTCCACCACTGTTCCCATGCAGGGTAGAGGGCCGCAAAGTCAGCGCCGCTCAGGTAATTGACCTTGCCCCAGTGTGGCCGGCCAAGGTGGTGTTTGAACACTTCTTCACAGGCCCGGAAATAGGGTTCGTCCGGTTCATCGATGCCCTGGTGAACTGAAATGGTGACAGTCGCTCGGTTGCTCGCCATCGACAGCATAAGATCGTCAGCAGCGACAGTGCGGTATTCAACCGGCCAGCGCATGGTCGGGAAGCGCTTGCGGATCAGATCGCGTATATCGCGCAGGCATTCGGGCCCGTTTGCGCGGGGCACGCTGTACTCCATCTCTGTGTGTTTGTGCGGCCGGTGGTTAGGCAGAACTTCGTAGTTCCAGCCACAACGCCTGCCTTCCTGCGCGAGTGGATAAGAGGGGTCTTCGTCGGTCTCATCGATCACCTTCGCCACCGCAATGTCGTTCTGCGGGTGCCAGAAAAACTCGAAGTGTCGATGGTTAGTGCAGAGCGTTTCCAGATCGGGGGTGAGGTCATCAAACACCCGTTCAAAACCATTCTCTTTGAGTTTGTAGGCGGATCGCAATTGCAGTTGCACCTGGGTGATCAGGCCCACGGCACCAAGACTGAGGCGCGCCGCTTGAAAAAGATCCGGTTCGGTTTTGTCGGAGCAGACCACCTGCGTCCCATCGGCTGTGATGAGTTGCAGACCGGTTACTGCGCTGGAAACATTCTTGAGGGTATGCCCGGTACCGTGGGTACCAGTACTGATTGCACCGGCGATAGCCTGCTGATCGATGTCGCCCTGGTTGAAGAGCGCAAGCCCCTGATCATGCAGAGGTCGACCCAGAGCAAAGATCCGCGATCCTGACCACACCCAGGCCCGTTGACTGGATGCATCGGTTGAGATCACCCCGGCGAGACCGGATGTGTCGACGATGACCCCATCGGTTGGCACCAGTGGTGAATGGCTGTGGCCCGCACCTGCCACGCGCAAGGTTTGCCCTGAGCTGGAAATCTGTTTAACCAGGCCGGCAGCATCGTCAATCGAGCGGATAAAGACATGGTCGCTCGGGCGGGCAACATGGCGGCCCGACCAGTTGTTCCATCTGGGCATAGGGTATGTTTCGTCACAACATCATCACGACCACCCTAGCTCTCCTGTGAGCGCCGGTCCAGCGGGGTATTTGCATTTGTTAGCCCGACGAGTAGGGTGTTCTTCAAGGGGATAACACGGGCGGGGCAGCTTGATGAAAAATCGTTTCTTTCGAGTGCAGACGGGCATTGCAGGGACGTTGGTGTTTCTGATGACAGGGGGTTGCAGTCAGCCGGAACCAGCGGCGGTGGCCGAGCCTGTGCAAGAACAGGCAGCCGCATCCGACGCCGAACACATTGAACGTAATCCGCAGCGCAATGCTTATTTTGGTGATCTTCACGTCCATACCAAGTTTTCTTTTGATGCCTTCCTGTTTGGCACCCGGCGCACACCGGATGATGCCTATGTATTTGCCAAAGGCGGGGCAATAGAACACGCATCGGGTTTCGTCATGCAGATGAAGAAACCGCTGGATTTTCAGGGGGTCACCGATCACGCATTCTACCTCGGCATGATGCCGGCACTGGCTGACGAGAGCGGGGCTTTCAATGATCATCCGCTTACCGATGTAGTGCGTGGTGCCACCACCCGGCTGGGTGCCGGAGCTGCCTTTCAGGCGGTCCTGCGGCACCTCGGAGCTGTGCGTGGGGGTGGTGTAGACAGCCTGGATAATCGCGACGTGGCCCGCAGCGCCTGGGCTGAAATCATCGCCTCAGCCGAGCGACACAACGACCCGGGCACATTCACCACTTTCATTGCCTATGAGTACACCAGTTCAGGTCCGCAGTCAGAGAATCTGCATCGCAACGTGGTCTACAGTGCCGGCACCGCGCCGCTCACCCCCTACAGCCGACTGGATTCGACCAACCCGGAAGATTTGTGGGCATGGATGGATGAGCAGAGAAGCCAGGGCATCGATTCACTGGCGATCCCCCACAACTCCAATGGTTCCGATGGCTGGATGTTTCCGAAAAACAACTGGGCCGGTGAGCCCATCGATGCCGCCTACGCCGATCAACGCATGCGCAACGAGCCGCTGGTTGAAAACACCCAGGTGAAGGGCACCTCCGATACCCATCCATTGCTGTCACCCAACGACGAATGGGCGGACTTCGAAATCATGCCACTGCGGATCGCCAGTCAGTTGTCCAGTCGGCCCGAGGGCAGCTATGTGCGCGAAGCTTATCTGAATGGCCTGGTGATGCAGGAAA
>JAQBYL010000280.1 GCA_027622495.1 Pseudomonadota bacterium | reverse complement strand
GCAACAGCATCGGTATTGTGCTGGTTGCCGGCATGTTCGTCGGAACACTTTTCACCCTGTTCGTTCTGCCGAGCATCTACTACCTGATCGCTGCCACCCACCGACCGGTGCTTCAGGATCAGTGGGAAGTGCCGGTTTCGACCGCGACTTGATCAGCCGTTACAGACCGCGCTTGCCCGCTTCACGAATCATTGGCTCGTAGTCTGCAAACGCCGGCGGTTTAATAGAGGAGCCGGTGGAAGTTCCGGCATCGGTGGTGAGCGTAAGGCCATTGGTGTAGCCGGACTCGTCGCTTGCGAGCCACAGGGCCGCATTGGCAACGTCAGCGGCTCGACCCGGACGGTCTTTCAGCGGCGAGCTTTTGGCCAGCATGGCCTCGGTTCGCTCGATGTCACCCGGATCACCCGAAAGTGCTGCCACCATTGCGGTCGCCATGCCCGCGGGGGCGATGCAATTGGTCCTTATGCCATGGTGGCACAGTTCCGCCGCAACACTTTTTGTGAGCCCGATGATCGCGTGTTTAGCCGCAGCATAGGCGTGCGGTCCCAGACCGCCCAGCAGACCTGCAGTGCTGGACATATTGATGATGCTACCGGTCTTTCTCGGCATCATCACCCGGGCCGCGTGCTTGCAGCCATAAAACGCACCGTTCAAATGGATGTCGAGGGTCAGCTGCCACTCTTCGCGTGGCGTGGTTGCGATCGGTCCTACCGCACCAACGATCCCTGCATTGTTGTACATCACATCACACTGACCGAAGTTCGCCACGGCAGCATCGACCAGTGCTGCCACGTCGGGCTCGAAGGTTACATCGCAGCGCAGAAACACGGCTTTCTTCCCCAGTTCATCTGCCACTGCCTGACCCGCTGCTTCCTGTATATCCCCCAAAACTACCCGCGCCCCTTCAGCCACAAAACGCCGCGCGGCGGCCGCACCAAAACCACTGGCGGCACCGGTAATGACGGCTACTTTCCCTTCCAGTCTCACACCTTTCTCCTTAGTTTACTGATCCACTTAAGCGGTTGCTCGAGCCCAGTTTTTACGCCGATTTGCATCCTGATGCACGCCTGGTTTCACATTAAAGGCGAAGGTGTTTACCATTGCGGCCGCCGTGAACCCGCAACTGACGAGAACCAGTTAATGACGAGCCAGACCAAAGACGACCGCAAGGCGTTGATCCGTGAGTACAAGCAAACTCCAAAGGAAATGGGTGTCTACCTCATCCGTAACACGGCTAACCAGAAATGCTATGTGGCCTCCAGTCGAGACATTACGGCACGCTTCAACCGCCACAGGATGGAGCTGAGAACCAACTCAGAGCGAGCACCGGGCCTGCAACAGGATTGGAATCAGTTTGGCGAAGCCGCGTTCGAGTTTGAAAAACTTGATGTTCTGGAACCGTCGAAGCAGGCGGACTACAACCCAACCGATGATCTGCAGGTTCTGGAAGATCTGTGGCTTGAGAAGCTGCAGCCGTTCGCCGAGCGAGGCTATAACAAGAAGCCTGCTTAAGATGTAGCCCGCCTCTTAGATCAGCTCAGCGCCTGACGCTTGCGTTCGCGATCAGTACAACCGTGTCATCGGGTTTGCTGAGCCACACGAATGCACCTATCCGATCAGGATCCTCATCAAGCACGCCTGTCTCTACACCATGCGCCGTAACCAGATCGTTGGCCCAGACCGGGTTGGTGAATTTGAGATCCAGTTTGCCGGTTTGCCACCAGGCTTCACCAAAGCGATCCTCCAGGATGTGCGCGACATAGGCCATGGTCATGCGCCCACCGACCACCACCTCAGTAAAACCCAACTCACGGGATGAATCCGGGTCGGTGTGATAATTGGCGTCACCGTGGAAGAAGTGCCCGCACATCTCGAGCGTGATGGTTGCCTGCAGACCCCCGAATCGATCGCCTGGCGGGATCACGAATTTACGGGCGCCGGGTTTTTTGCCCGGGTCCCTGAAGGTCACTTCGCCGCCACTGGGTTGTTCGTTGAGAAAACTCTGGTGATGATTAGTACGCAGCACCATCTGACCACCGGCGTCGTGCAGTACCACTTCGTAATTGACCACCGACCGGTCGCGCCGCTCATAGATCTCCCGGATCACGCCGCTGACACGGTATCGCTCGCCGATCTGCAGGCGGCCAAAGCATTCCCACCCCTGGCGCATCCACAGATGACCCATATGGTTCGGAAAGGCGATCTCGGCGAAGTAACCGTTGTCTGGACCACTGGCGATCGTTGACGGTACCTCGCCTGAGGATCGAGGTTGCAGATTCAAACCGCTGTAGTAATCGTTCAGGGTGGTGTCCGAAACCACAAAACTCTTTTCCGACAGGCGCTTTCCAACGACCGGATCGGCTGCGGGTCTGGAGCTGCTCATGATCAGAGCTTCCTGCCGAGCCAGTCCACGGCCTGCTGCACATATTCCACTGGTAACGAGTGGCCGCTGTCGAAAAACTGCAGCGTCTTATCGGGCCCGGGGACGCTATCAAAAAGCCGCTGGGCAGATTCGACGGTGTAGAACTGATCCTTGCGGGCCATCATCATCAAAAGTGGTGTCTGATCCAGGCCGCGGACGAATGTGGAGGCCTCATACAACAGGTTCGGTGTCTCCGGAACCACACAAGCGACGACCGCTTTCACCCTGGGTTCACTTGCGGCCAGAAGAAAGGTCGTGTGGCCGCCCATGCTATAGCCAAGAAGCCCGACCCGATTCACGTCAATTTCACCCCGGGTACCGAGGTAGTCGATGGCTCTGCGGTAATCGATGGTGGTCTGCGTCAACAGGTCTTTGTAACGAACCCCCCAGCCATGTTTGAAGACCATCTCGCCGGGATCTATGTAGTCGTTGTAGACGGCTCGATCACCGTGAAACTGGGCATCGAGCGCCATCACTGCAACCCCTTTGGCCAGCAACCCCCGGGTGATCAGTAGGCCGTGAGAAAATCCATCTTCAAACCAGCTTTCCTTGTTGTCGGTCAGGCCGTGCAGCAGCAACACCACCGGGAAAGGCCCTTCGCCGCTTGCTGGTAAGGCCAGCAGACCCGCAACGACGCCACCGTTAAAACTGTCCAGCACAACCTTCTCAAACTTGATGCCTTCCTGTGTACGTTCACCGGCAACCCGTGCATTCAATGGGTAGCTTGCGTCATACATGAAGCTCGTCATCAACACGCCATAGGCTTCGTCACCCAACTCCCGGGCATGAACCCCGTGTGCTAACCCGAGCACCAGGACAAAGATCAGAATACGTTTCATCATCTCACTCCACACACAACACCCGGGCACTCGCCCTGTTTTATTCCAGACCGAGCACCACGTTCCACTGGGCTTCGCTCACCGGCATGATCGACAACCGGTTGCCACGACGCAACAGTACAAAATCCTCAAGCGCAGGTTCCGCTTTGAGTTCATCCAGGCCAATCGTCCGTTTCAGTTTGCGCACACATTTCACGTCAACCATGATCCAGGTCGGGTTCGCCGGATCACTTTTTGCATCATAGTGAGGATCCTGCGGATCGAACGCGGTGTGATCCGGATAGGCTTCACGTGCCACGCGTGCGATACCGACGATACCGGGTTGCGGACAGCTGGAATGGTAAAAGAACACCTTGTCACCTTTCTTCATTGCGTCACGCATGTAGTTGCGGGCCTGGTAATTGCGTACACCATCCCAGTACCAGGTCTGTTTCGGCTTTGCTTTCAGATCATCGATGCTGAACACCGACGGTTCGGATTTCATCAGCCAGTTGGCCATCGTTTACTAACTCCCTGTTCAATCACTTGCATCCTAGGGCAGGTACCACACGGGTGAGGTCCACGCGCGTTCCTGGATCACGGCTTCCTTGTTTGTCATGGGTTCAATCCCGGCGCGCAAAGCATCCCATGTACTCCACCGGCAGGTGGGGTTTTCGAGCACCCTCACATAGTAAAAAGCAAGTTGTGTTCGCTCGAAGTCCGGGTCGGTCCAATGTGCAGACAATGCGGTGTCGCCGTGTGCTGCGTCGAGTGCGCAGGTCTGCAGATCAACTGTTGCGCCGTTGTCGGGGCATCGATGGGTAGCGTGATCAGGTACCAGACCGTCCGAGCAGGCCAGATCGTACACCCGTTCACGTTGCTCACCGTCTTCGATCCAGCCCTTCACAACCTGCAGCCGCTGCAGCCACGCGCTTTGCGGATCGCGAACCGCCTGGGCAACAATTTCAACCGGTCTGTCAGAGGCGACAAGATCTCCCCCCATGGCTGTGGCAGCGCTATATAAGGCATCGCTGTCACTTGCATCTGTGTGGGTTAACTTGTTGAGACCATACCCTGCCCACATTCGCACCTGTATCCGGGTACCACTCGTGGCAAAAGTCTCTTTACGGCGCATTGCCTGATAGATTGCCTGCCGTGTGTTCTCTGCAGCCCATACACCAGCAAGGCCTGAGGCACTCCAATCGGTTAGAAACGCCGAAGGTTTTTTGTTGGCAGGAACATCTTCGTACTCAACCCAGCTCATTCCATCTGGTGGTGTGGAACCGCGGCGCGCCGGCGTTCCATCCGACGCCCCGACCTTGCTGTAGAAGAACTCCTCTTCGTATGGCCCACCTGCATTGTGTGTATCACTGGAACCGATGAGACCAAACCGATAGGGGTTGAACCCGGAGACGGCTTGCATCTGCAAACCGGTGAGGAGTGCCTCGCGCGCGTAGGAGCCTTTCAGATTGATATTGTGAAACGCATTGCCACCACCAAGAAACGCATCCGGGGTATCGGCAAAAATCTCGAAGTCAGCCCACTCATCATTGGGTGAAAGTAACGGATGGCTGTCGGAGGTTCCCTTCACCTGGGTGATTTCGACCAGCGGTTCGTTGCGCATGCGCAATGCGGCATATTCAGCGTCGATTGGTTTGCCGTCGAAAGTCGTCCGCTGAAACATCAGACCGTTACTCCAGTTGGAGTTGTGCGGTATGGCCATGGCTTCGATACCGCTTTCGCGCTGCGCATCGAGCCATCGCCACAGGTCTTCCGGGTTGAGCGAATCGGTCGCAGCAAAGGGCAGATCGGGAACCGAGCTTCCCTGGAATATAACGTTACGGTGCAGGTTGTAAGGCGGATTGGAGGTGTACTCAAAACCGGCGAAGGTGGTAAACCGACCGGGATCATTGTGCTCTTCGGCCGCGTCCACAATCCGCTTCCAGGTGCGCCGCCGCACATCCGGGTGACTGGCACCTTCCACCTCTTCACCAGTGATCAGGGTGCCTGCCATTTTCTGGAACGCAGGCCCAAAAACCGCGCGATCAGAACTGATCAACTCTGCCGCCAGCGCAGAACGGGACAAAGGGTCCTGCGGATTGCCAAACGCATCCAGCACACCAAGGTAGGTGGCGTGGTCGGTGACTGCATAGAAATCCAGTGGACCTCCGCGCAGACGGATCGGATACCCCAGCGCATGCTTGAGGGGTTCACCCTTGGCATAGCGGTATGCATCATCTGGTGTTGCGCGCACGTTGAATATATAGGCATCGAACGAATAGCGTGTGTGCACATGCAGATCGCCGAACAGGGCGAGACGCGCTTCGGCTGCCGATCCAGCTCCGCTCATTACAAGGATCATGCAGGCAAGCCCGACCCTGCTGAAAAATCCGATTTTCATTCTGCCCTCTCCCGACCCATCAAGCGCATGGAAGAGATTAGCGAATACGGTTTCGATTGTCTCAATTAAGCGTTCGGCGGATAACCGCACTTGCAAATCCCAACGCGATGCCTTGTTATCCGTAGATATTGAATGTGGTGTTCACAACACCTTTGAAAGCAAATCTGACGTTAAAACTGCTCTTGGGGGCCACCTGC
>JAQBYL010000279.1 GCA_027622495.1 Pseudomonadota bacterium | reverse complement strand
CGACATGGAGACCGGGCGCCCCCTCGAGAACCCGGACGTCGTCTACGAGAAGAACCCGCAGTGGATCCTGCCCGCCAACGCCGGGGCCCACAACTGGGAACCCATGTCGTTCGATGCGTCGAGCGGCATCATGTACTTTTACTATCACGACTATCCGAATTTTTATGCCCTCGACGAGAATTTCGCAAAGACCGGCATCTACAAGATCAATCCGGTCGGGCTCAGTCTGGGAGTTGCATTTGGCCCCTACCGGAGCGAGCTTGAAACCAAAGCGCCCCCCCAGCCCGAGAGCAAGGGTTTTGTCGGCGCATTCGATCCGTTGACCGGTCAATACAGGTGGCGCCACGCGCTGCCTTCCACATTCAATGGCGGGGTTCTGGCAACCACCACCGGCCTGCTGTTTCAGGGCGAAGGCAACGGCATGTTCACGGTGCGCAACACCGATGATGGCGAGCGGTTATGGGAGTTTGATGCCAAGGGCTCGTTCTCTGCTCCGGTCATCAGTTACATGATCGAAGGTACGCAGTATGTCGCTTCGATGGTCAGTCCGAGTCTCGAATACCTGACATCAGGCACCCTGCTGGTATTCAAACTGAACGGGACAGCCGTTCTGCCTGAGCCAGACAGGCGCAGTCTCGACATACCGCAGCAGGCGCCGCTGACCGCGTCGGCTGAAACCCTCGACCTGGGCAACGCGCTCTATCACGAACATTGCGCCCTCTGTCATCGCGGTCTGGGGGTGGTGTCTATCGTCGCCACAGCAACACCCGATCTGCGGATGATGTCAGAAGAAACCCGCCAGGCTTTCCCCGCCATCGTGCTCGGTGGAACTAAACAGGACCTCGGTATGCCGGGCTTTGCGGGTGCACTCAACGTCGACGAGGTAGAGGCGGTCCGGGCATTCGTCGCTTCAAAAGCAATTGAAGCACGGCGCAGCCAACTCGAGCGCGAACAGAGTGCCGCGCCGAGTGGCTGATCTCACAGACTGCGCCATGCTTAAAAGCACAGAAAGTCTGATCTATTTTTTCTGATCTGCCGCGACCTGTTTCGCTGACTCTCTGGAGTTGATCAGTTCCGACAAGGCCTTGGCCTGCGGAAAGTCTTCGAGCAGATTCATGCCAAGCACCCGCTTCGCGCAGGCGGAGGCGAGACCAACGGAATACTGGAAGATGATATCGGCATTGGTGAACGTATCACCCGCCACATAGGGTGAGAATTTGCCGTTTCTTTTAAGGCAGGCAACACCCTTGGCCAGGTCTGCCTTGGCCTTGGCTTTTACCTCATCGCTGACCTTGTTGCCGAAAAAAGCCTCGGGAAAGCAGGTCCGCGCAGGCAACTCGATGTACAACTCCATTTCTTTCATCAGTTCGCGCACTCTGGCCCGTTGCAGCGGGTCTTTCGGCATCAATGCGGGACCACTGCCGACTTCATCCAGGTATTCCAGGATCACGTTCGCCTCGCTTAAAAAGCCACCTTCGGCTTCGATGCAAGGCACCTTGCCCATGGGACTTTTCGACAGATATGCGTCATCCTGACTTGCCTGAGTTTCAACAAACTCGTATTCAAGGCCCTTCTCAAGCAAGCCCATCTTGACCATGTTGAAGTAGTTGCTGAGGGTGAATCCGTACAGTTTTATCATTGGTTAATTCCCTTTTTGTGATCTGTACAGACTAGCAAATCTATTGGCCCCCGGCTGGAACAATTCTAACATCCCAACCAGAGATCTCATCAGGCGGGCGTCAACGGCCACACCCAGGGCACGATCAGCACCGTCGTCAGGCCAAACAGAACGTTCAGCGGCAAACCAAATCGCGTGTAATCAGAAAACCGGTAACCACCCGGTCCCATGACCATGAGGTTGGTCTGATAACCGATCGGTGTGGAAAAACTGGCGGAAGCAGCAATAGTGACTGTCACAGCAAGCGGCATGATATCAATGCCAAAATCAACAGAGGTGGCAAGCACAATCGGGAACATCAGCGCCGCAGCTGAATTGTTGGAGATCACTTCGGTGAGCATTGACGTCACTGCAAACAGAACGGCCAACATGAGCACAGGATGTTGACCAGCAAACTCCATGAACGGCGAGGCAAGAATTTCACCTGCCCCGGTCAGCTGCATCGCCCGACCGATGCCCAATGCGCTCGCAATAACAACGAGCACCTGAAGATCAATACTGTTGCGCGCCACACTGATGGAACAGCAACGGGTGGCAAGCATCAGACCTGCGCCGATCAGCACCGCGTTCAACACACTTAATATGCCGGTTGCGCCAATCACCACCACCCCGAACAGTATCGCCCAGGCAGTCACGGTATGTTCATGGCGCGGAGCTGCTGCACCGCTCACCATGCGTAAAAGCAGAAAATCCCGGGAGTTGCGGTGTTGCTGCATGAACGGTTCGTCGGTTTCCAGCAGCAGGGTGTCACCCCCTTCCAGAACGATGTCACCGATCTTGCTGCGTATGCGCCTTCCACCCCGGGCCACAGCAATAATCACCGCACCGTAGCGCGATCGGAACTGACCTTCGCGGATGGTCCGACCCACCACGGGTGATCGCCGTGCAATCACTGCTTCGATGAATCTGCGGTTCGGTCGGGGTTGGTCGAGTTTGAATAACTGATCGGTAGCAGGGGTCAGACCGCGGATTTTCTGCAGGTCGATCACCGAATCGGTGATCCCGGCAAACACCAGATGGTCGTCCGCTTCAAGGACCTCCGCTGGCGACACTGCCGGAATAACGTTCCGACCGCGATTGATCTCGATCAGGAAGAGACCAGGCAGGTGACGCAAACCTGCGGCCTCAACCGTTTTGCCAACCAGCGGGCTGCCTGCCTCGACGCGCATTTCGACCGTGTATTCGCGGGCATTTTCGAGTATCTGCAACGGCGGGATGCGCACCCTCAGCAATTTGGGGCTGAAGAGCAGCACATAGATAAAGCCGATGATCGCACAGGGGATGCCTACCCAGGCGAGTTCAAAAAAGTCAAAGCCCCGGGCACCCGGGGTGGTGAGCAACATACCGTGCACGATCAGGTTGGTACTGGTGCCAATCAGAGTACAGGAGCCACCAAAAATGGCTGCGTAGCTGAGCGGTAGCATCAACTTGGAGGGCGAGATGCGTCGCTTACGCGCCCAGTCCGACACGGCGGGGATGAAACTGGCCACCACCGGCGTGTTGTTAACAAAAGCGCTGATCGCGCTGACCGGCAGCATCATCCGAAGCTGCACAGCGGGAAGGGACTGAGTGTCTTTGAACAGCTTGCCGACAACCCCTTCAATTGCACCGGTTTCGCGCAAGCCGGCCGCCAGGACGTACATCACGGCAACCGTCAGCATGCCTTCATTGGAAAATCCGACCAGCGCATCCGCAGGGCCCAGAACACCGGTGGTCATCAGCACCACCAGACCCGCAAGCAATACCGCATCCGGTGCGATGCGGGTGAATAACAAAGTCCCGAGACATGAGCCAAGGACGCCGAGTGTCAGCAGGATCTCAACCGTCATACCTTCTAACAAGCTCGAAGTCCGTCGGGCCGCCATCCTAGCTCAGGGTGTGAGTGACCAGCAATGTGAGTGAACTAACGCAAGCGGCGGTTTCGCACCTCTGGTTGCACCTGCTCCGCACTGCTATGTTGGGTGCATGACACTTCGAACATTCACCCGCTGGTACGGTAACGCCTTCAATTCCCGGTGAACTATCGGCAAACACCGGAAGGTACCTATGTGATCGGGACCGAAGCGACCTGGTGGCACAATTTTATTGGTGGTAGTGAAGTGACTGTTCTGGTGGCGGGAAAACCGATCACCGGCCACGGTGTAATCATCACTGACGATTCGGCCAAGCACGATCAGTATGGTCGGCAGCTTGCAGGCTTCAGTTGGCGTTGGTTTTCAAAGTCTCTCAAGATCATCGAGATCACCCCGCAGGCTTAGCCCTACCGGTACAGGTTTGAGCATCAACAAACAAGGCGGACCGCGATGACCTATGGAAGGCTTGCAGTGCGGCGAGGCATCACAGAGGGTCTGCGTCACGGCGGTTGACGGGTCTTGAAGACCCCATATAGTGATCGCATCAAGTCTACGGTCAGATCAAACATGCCTAGAATTCTCATCATCATCCTGGCCAGCCTCCTGACCCTCTTACCCGGGTGCATGGTCCGCGACCTGAAGCAGGACCTGCAGACCGTCCAGCACCAGTATGGTTATCTCAAGGCAAGAGTCGTTTCTTCACCTGGCGATGCGAATGTGCTGGTCGGTATTTTCCGACACAGCGACAATGGGCTGGTTCAGACAGGCGCAAGCTCTGTGGTCGCCGGCGAAGAATTTCTGATGCTGGCATCCGTCGGTCAGAATACGCTTTTTGCATTTGCTGATCTTAACGACGATTCAAAGTATCAGACCGGTGAACCCGGCGTCCGTATCGACACTCCGCTGATCAACTGGCTGCAGGATGTCGACACCACTGTTCAACCGGATTTCAGTGCCTTGCGTGAGCAGGTCATCGAACTGAATGCGACCAGCAACTTTGATATTGAGCTTGATTTCACTATAGCGTCACAACGTCAACACGGTGGGTCCACGGCTAATTTCCTGAAGGTGGTGAGCTGGGATGATCCCAGGTTTTCTGCCGAAAATATCCGGCTTGGTATGTGGGAACCCGGTCATTTTTTTGAACAGATTGGCTTTGGTCTATACTCGTTGCAGGAATTCAAACCACACCAGAAAACGATTCTGCTCGTTCACGGCCTCAACGATTCTCCGCCGGTGTTCCAGCATCTTGTTGAACCGTTTCTCGCCGATTATCAGATTCTGCTTTTTCACTTCCCGAGCGGTCTGTCCCTCGATTTTACCTCGTACGCTCTGACCAAAGCTGTTGAAGAGGTTCTGCATCAATTTGATATCCAGCAACTCGACGTGATTGCACACAGCATGGGCGGGCTGGTTAGTCAGGGCATGCTGAATGCTCTAAACCCGAGACTGCGTCCACGCATCCGAAACTATGTCACCATGTCCACCCCTTTTGCCGGTCATGCTGGCGCCGAGCTCGGCATTAAATGGGCACCGACGATTGCACCGGTGTGGTGGTCGATGGTGCCGAACAGCCGTTATATTCAGAGTCTGGAAAAGTCTGATTTCTCGGCCGGACCAAACCACCACCTGCTGTTTTCATTCGCCCACGAGGCAGGCGGCGACAGCCAGCCAGACGACGGTGTAGTTACGGTGAAGAGTGAGCTGGCATACCCCGCACAGCGGAATACCACCGGTGTCTATGGAATCGCCGACAATCACGCGGGCATTGTTAACAATGCATGTACCGCGCAGTTGTTGAGACTGATACTCGAAGATGGCAGTTCGCGGGTGACGTTCCCGACTTGCTGAAAAGGGGCCGGAAGATCCGGCCCCTTTTCAGTAACGTTCGCTCACATAGATTACCGATGCTGAGTGCGCGGTTGCCGGCGGCATTGCCATTCATGGTGCCGCCGGAGTGCGCCCGGACCCAACCCTCCGCTGTGACTGCCGTAGTCTATGCTAACGTCGACTATCAAAACGATGTCATAGGAAAAACTCTGGACTTTCAACAAATTACTCTGCAAGTGTCGGGTCGCGTAGCGGTTGTTACCTTGAACCGCCGGGAGCAGTTAAACGCCTGGACGGATGTCATGTCGGGTGAGCTCAGTGAAGCGATGTATACCTGTGATGGTGATGACAATGTGCGCGCAATCGTGATCACTGGGGCGGGGCGCGCATTCTGTGCTGGGGCTGATATCTCCGGTGGCGATAGCGCCTTCGCGCCACGAGAGCGGGCGCCACGGAACAGGCCGCCATTGTGGCCGTACATGGTCCG
>JAQBYL010000278.1 GCA_027622495.1 Pseudomonadota bacterium | reverse complement strand
TTCGAACTTAACCGCAATCACCAACGATCCAATCAACCAGCACTCGCCCGCCTGGTCACCAGACGGAAGAATTGCTTATGTAGCGGACGTAGCGGGCGGATCCGAAATTCGAATTGCCTCAGAGTCAGGCGATGAGGTGTTGATCGAAGAAGGTGGCAGGGTCAGCGGTCTCACCTGGCACCAGGACAGTCGTGGGCTTGCCTATCAGGTGTTGAGACCAAGTGATGGCCCGGCGACGGAACTGCGTTTTCTGCGTCTGGGTGAGACAGTGAGTACTTTGTTGAGCGAACCAGGGCAGGATGTTTTTCCGTTTGCGGGAACCTGGCTCGATGCATCTACATTGCTCGCAGCTGCCGATGGTCAGATCCGGAAATTTTCCATCAACGGGGGTCCGTCTGTCGAGATCGCCTTCAGTGCAGGTCTTGCAGTTTCACGCCCTGCCTATGAACGACGCAGGCGTGATCATGACACTGATCGCAAGCAGCAGGCGTTAGGGCTTGTATCTCCCGCCATCTCATCAGATGGTCTGCGTGTGGTCTTTGCTGCGTTGGGTGATATGTGGTTGTGGCAACCGGAGCAGAAAGATCTGCGCAAGCTCACCGATGACGTGTTTGCCGAAATGTCACCAGCGTTTTCTCATGACGGCAAGCAGTTGGCATACGTGTCTGATCGAGGTGGCCGCACACAGCTGTGGATCCACGATTTTGCAAGCGGATCGAGCAGCGTCGTGGCCACCGATCTGACGGGGATATCCGGCCCCAGCTGGTCTCCGGATGGATCGTCCCTGGCGGTCTTTGCGAGCCTTCCAGGGAGTCCCATCGCCGGTCAGATGTTTGTGATCAATCTGCAGACTGGTGAATCTGAGCGGGTGTTCAAACCGGTTGCAGCGCAACCTATCTCCTGGAGCAGTGACGGCGCTTTTGTTGCGACCGCGGATCTCGCCCCTTATTCAAGTCGTTATCGCGAAGGTGTTTATCAGCTCTCTGTAACGGATCTGACCAGTGGTAACGTTAAGACCATCCTGCCTGTTGATCATCGCAACATGGTTGATGCGACTCTGACCCCAACGGGTCAGGCAATGACCTACGTGCAGGACGGCCTGCTCTGGAAGCTTGAGCTGAACGAAGATTTCAGCGCTGCCGGGGTGCCGGTCCAGCTCACAGATTCTCTTACGGACAATCCTTCCTGGAGTGCGGGGGGTGGTTATCTTGTGTATATGGCGGCGGATCGGATGATGCGCTTCGATGTTGCGCAAGGAGTGGCCGAAGACATTACGCCAGAGCTCACCTGGAGCCGTGCGCAACCTGTCGGTCGGTGGACACTTCGCGCGGGTCGTCTGTTTGACGGTCTGGCGGATGAATACAGGGAAAACGTTGATGTGGTGATCGATGGCAATCGAATCAGCAGCATTGGCCCAATGGATGCTTCCATTACGCCTGACATTGACGCGTCTACCCGGACCGTCATTCCCGGCCTCTTTGAAATGCATGCGCACATGGGGCTCAACAGTGAGTCACAGGGGCGGGTGTGGCTCGCCTACGGCGTGACAACGGTTCGTGATCCGGGTTCCAATCCGTACCTTGCAAAAGCGCGGCAGGAAACCTGGGACAGTGGCCGGAGCATCGGTCCCAGAACCCACGTCACCGGTTATCTGGCCGATGGCAATCGCGTGTACTACTCTGTTGCGGAAGGTATTGCGACGGATGCGCATCTGCAGCGCATGCTTGAGCGGGCACATAAACTCGAGCTGGACTTTATTAAGACCTATGTGCGTCTGCCTGATGCTCAGCAGCGACGCATTGTTGAATTCGCCCATGGGATTGGCATACCGGTATCGTCGCACGAAATATATCCTGCTGTGGCCTACGGTGTAGATCATGTAGAACACATCGGCGGTACATCGAGACGCGGCTATCAGCCCAAGGTGAGTGCACTCGGCTACACCTACGGCGATGTAGAAAACCTGCTGGCTCAGACCAACATGGGCATGACCGCGACCGCGGTGCTGCCAGGCTTTGCCGAGATTGCTGCTAACGACGCGAACTTTTTTGCCACACCGCAGTTCCTCGCGTTCTACGGTTCCGGTTTGCAGAAGCAGTATCAGAAAATGATGCGTATGTTCGGTTCAAGTGCGACGGGTGTCACCGATGCCAACGGCCGGCTGCTTCGCCGTCTTGTGCAACGTGATGCATTGCTGGTCACCGGAACCGATGCACCGTTTGTTCCTTTCGGGGCTGGCTTGCACGGTGAGCTCCTGCTCTTTGAACGGGCCGGTCTGCGACCTGTGGACGTGCTGAAAGCAGCAACGGTCAAGTCAGCGATTGCGGCCGGTGTGCGGGATGATCTGGGTTCACTCGAGCCCGGCATGCTTGCCGATATGGTGGTAGTTGATGGTGACCCGCTGGCGAGGATTGAAGATGCGGACAATGTGGTGATGACCATCAAGAACGGCCGCGCTTACCCGCTGACCCAACTGATTGATCCGACCCGCTAGCCACGGCACAGATCGGAGTGTGACCGCCGTCATAGCGCGGAGGAGACCTGTGCCTGATTTCGTTCAGATCTGTAACAAAATCCCATAAAATCAATGAATCTTGGGAGATATTGAGAATTTATCCCGCAAAGTCGCTGTTAGTGTACTTCCCCTCAGTAGTACGTCGGTGAAGCCATGAGCAACATGATCGGCCGGCTCTTCGTGGAGCACCCGCAATCGGTCAACGAAACCTACCTGCAGCACCTCGCAACGGCGATGGGCTTTGCGCTCAAACTGCTTTCTGCGGGTGTGGTCTGTACCGTGCACGCTGTTGTGCCGTGTCTTTTTGAGAAGACCGCCAGCGAAGCGATCGGCGAACTGCATGATCGGATGGTAGTGAATCGTGTTCGTCGCGAAGCGCTGCGAAACGGCGAGGCGGTAGAACACGCATAGCCATCGGGTGACGTCAGATCACCGATCCCCGGGACTCAAATAAAACCACAGGGGCTGCGGTGCACCGCCTTCTTTGAGCACACTTCGAACCCGCAACATCAGCCGACCGGTCTCGGTGTTTTCATAAAACCAGTTTTCACCAGCCCATCCGTGGGCTCGGGATGAAGTCAGGCTGAGTGCCGCGCTCTGATAGTAGCCTCTGATGTCCTGAGCCACGCGCATTGGATTGCCGGGGATTCCCGCGGCTTTCCAGTCCACACCGTTTTCAATCCGGACGAATGCTTCGATTGCAGAGGGGATCGCATCAACGCTGATCTCCCTGCCTACACCAATCCGATTGCCGTTGGCGGCAACACTGCGTTCATAAGCGTTTCTGATCGCTCTGGCTTCATCTACGGCCGGGTGCTCATCAGGATCCAGGCGTGGTGGCAGGGAACACACCAGCGGTTGCGAGTCCGCCGAATCGAGAGTGACGGGGAACTCATTCAGAACCGGCCTGTCCGCACTGAGCATGTCGAACAGGGCTTTGAGCACACTGTGCTGAAACTCGGGATCGTTGGGTTTACCGAGCGGCCGGCCAAGCGGAAAATTGCAGATCAGACCTCTCGGTGGCGCAACCTTTCGAATGTGAACGGCGACCGTTCCAATCGTGAGGGTCGGGATGCCTTCGGCTTCGAATACGTGGGCGAGCGCACTGACAGTACGCGTGCACAGCGGTCAGACAGGGGTGAGGATCACCAGATCGACTTCATCGTCTTTGAGCAGGGCGGCGGCAGCAGGACCACTGTCCAGGCGCAAGCCCGTCATGGTTTCGTCCTGATTACCGGCGAATGAAAGATGGCGTGGGGCGACCGAACCGATCACACCCTGCTGCGCCAGTTCAAACAGACGGTCGATGGGCCACACCGTGTTGATGTCCTCGGCGAAGCCGGAGCGGTCGAAGTTTGGACTCCAGTGGCCGAGTACTACATCGCGCCGGTTTGCATCCAGTATGCGGTACGAGGTGTCCTTAGCCGCGAACTGATCGTCGCCTTCATGATGCAAAGCTGCCGAGGTCACGATGGCAACCCGGCTGCGATTCAGAGGCTTGGGCTTAACGAACGCAGGTTCTTCGAATGTCGGGCACGGCAGGTTGTCGCCGAACGCTTTGATAGATGCATCGCTCATGAGATTGCCTTGTGGTTTGTTTTTAACATGTCAGATCACACCCTGGTCTGCAAAGGCGCGGATGTCGTCGCGGCTGTAGCCCAGCTCAAGCAGGATTTCTTCACTGTGCTGGCCCAGACCGGGTGGTGGTCGCATTGGTGACGGACCGTCGATATCTGCGGTGTGGCCGCTGAATACCGCCCGTGTCATTGCTCCGGGTTCATTCGGGGAGGGTACATCGGTAAAAACGTTTCGAGCGGCCAGCTGCGGGTCGCTGATCATCGTCGGATAGTCGTTGACGGCTGATGCGGGTATCTGCCGCTGCGCAAACAGGGCTAACCATTCGTTGGTCGGTTTGCGTTTGAGTTCCGCATTGAGCGTGCTGTGGACCTGTTCACTGTTCGCCACACGGGAGGTGGATCTGCAGAACGGTTCCTGCGCGTATACGGTTTGCAGGCCCAGCAGGGTGAACAACCGTTCAACCTGATCTTCTTTGAGGGCAATCACCTGTATAAAACCGTCTGCACATGAAAAAACGTTGGCTGTGGGTTGTTTTGTTGGAGACTTGTTTCCGATCAGATCGGGGATCACACCGTTAACCAGATGGGCAGTCACCTGGGCTGCCTGCATGACGATGGCCGTGTCCATCATGGCTACATCAATGTGCTGCCCCGCACCTGTCGCCCGGCAGCGGTAGAGGGCTGCAGAGATTGCGAATGCCGCGTGCAGCGCGGTTGCCATGTCGACCGCAAAATAACCTGCCCGGGTCGGACCGGTTTCGGTATGGCCGGATATGGACATCATTCCGGAATCAGCCTGAATCGCCCCATCAAATGCAGGTAGCGGGGACTTCGGTCCACTATGGCCATAGCCGCTGATTGCGCAGTACACCAGGTCTGGTTTGAGGTTGCACAGGGTCGGGTAGTCAAACCCCAGGCGTGCCATCACACCCGGCTTGAAGTTCTCAACCACCACGTCTGCGGTTTTAACCAGTCGGTGAACGATGTCTTTTGCGGCCGAACTTTTAAGGTTCAGGGTCAGCGAGCGTTTACCGATGTTGCAGGTCAGAAAGGTGGGGGACATGCCGTGTTCAGCAGTCGACATGAGCCCGCGGGTCGTGTCGCCGCTGCCACGCTGCTCGATCTTGATCACCTGGGCGCCCAGCGACGCAAGCTGCTGGGTCGCAAAAGGACCAGCGATCACCTGGGTGAAGTCGATCACCCGTATGCCGTCAAACGCAAAAGCCATATCAGGCGCGCGGTGCCAGTTCAAATATCCAAAGATAGCCGGAGGTCACGGCCTCGAGCGGGACTGGGTCACCACCGGCATATTTTCTTCCGAGTTCAGCAAGCAGTGGCTCGAGTTCAGGCCCTTGGGTGATTCGCACAAGCTTACGATCGTAAAGTTTGCCATCGATCCGCGCGATGGCCCGACCATCTTTCTGCGCTTCGATGGGCCACTGTTTCCAGATCCTACCCCAGGTGGTGGTCATGTATCCGCAGGGGATATAGACGCGGCTGTCGTGGACCATCAGCCAGGTGGTTCGCGAACGGTCGGGATCGACCAGTTGAAACTCGATGGTGGAAAAGTCTTTTATGAACGTCCAGTCCGGCTCGGGTCCCGAATGCATTTCACCACTCGAGAACGCTCCACCGGCAATGATGCCCAGAGGTCCGTCGGCGAAACGGGCACCAATCAGCACGACGGCTATTGCAGCCGCGATGACGGCGATAGTAACGCCGAGAAATTTAAGGATTTTCATGATGTGTCTCCCTTGCCCCAGATCATGTCGTGGGCTGTAAAGGATGTACAGGTTCAAAATTCGACCACAATTATA
>JAQBYL010000277.1 GCA_027622495.1 Pseudomonadota bacterium | reverse complement strand
CGCACGCCGGTCAGCGCCTACTCGTTGAAAGTGGAACCGGGCGAACATTTTATTAACTGGCAGCAGGATCCGTTCGGCAACTATCTCGCGCGCTTCGTGTTCCCCAAGCCTGCCACCCGTTTGAGCATCGATGTGTCGCTGATCGCGGACATGACCGTGATCAATCCGTTCGACTTTTTTCTGGAAGAAACGGCCGAGCAGTTTCCCTTTGAATATGACCCGCAATTGCGACGGGATCTGATGCCTTATCTGGAAGTCACCGATCACGGTCCGTTGCTTAAGGCGTGGCTTTCCGAAGTGGATCGATCACCCAGCCAGGTGGTGAATTTTCTGGTTTCGCTCAATCAACGCCTGCAGGGCAATATCGCCTATCTGGTCCGCATGGAGCCAGGTGTGCAGAGTTGCGAGCAGACCCTGTCGCTTGCGTCGGGCTCCTGTCGCGACAGCGCCTGGTTGCTGGTGCAGATTCTGCGTCACCTGGGGCTTGCTGCCCGGTTTGTGTCCGGCTATCTGGTGCAGCTGAAGGCTGATCAGGCTGCCCTGGACGGACCATCGGGAGCGGTGGAAGACTTCACCGACCTGCACGCATGGGCCGAGGTGTTTCTGCCTGGCGGTGGCTGGATCGGGCTGGACCCGACATCTGGTCTGCTGACTGGCGAAGGCCATATTCCGCTTGCTTGCACACCCGATCCGGTCAGCGCAGCAGCCATTACCGGTGCTACTGGTCCTGCCGAAGTCGAGTTCAGTTTCAGCAATACGGTGGAACGGGTACACGAGGATCCGCGTGTCACCAAACCTTACGATGCTCAGCAGTGGCAACAGATCCTCAAGCTCGGCGACAAAGTGGAAAAACAGCTGGTTAAAGGCGATGTGCGTCTGACCATGGGCGGTGAACCCACATTCGTCTCGATCGACGACATGGATGGACCGGAGTGGAACTACACCGCACTGAGTGAGACAAAACGCGATCTGGCAGGAAAGCTGATGCTGCGGCTGCGCGAAAAGTTTGCGCCGGAAGCCCTTCTGCACGTGGGTCAGGGCAAGTGGTATCCGGGTGAGCCGCTGCCACGCTGGGCATTGTCGATATTCTGGCGCTCGGATGGCAAAGCAGTGGTGCGCTACCCCGATGCTGTGGTGGATGAAACAACCTCCGATGGTTACGACCACAAACACGCGCTGAAGCTTGCCCAGGCACTCGCCAGAGATCTTGGCCTCTCCGAAAAAAGGCTGGTCCCCGGTTACGAAGACGTAAGCCACTATCTGATGCAGGAAAACCGGCTGCCAATCAATGTTGATCCCACCGATCCGAAACTCGACGATCCTCTTGAACGGGCGCGGATAGCCCGCCTGTTTGTAGCCGGTATCGGTTCAGTGGCAGGTTATGCGTTGCCGTTGAAGTGGCAGGACACTGGTAACAAAGAGGCGGACGGATACTGGAAATCCAGCGCCTGGCCATTTCGTAACGACCACATGCTGCTGATCCCGGGAGATTCGCCCATGGGCTTCCGGTTGCCGCTGGCATCGCTGCCCTGGGAGATGGAAGACGAACGTGACATCGAACCACCGCGTGACACCTTTGAGCCGCGTGAAGCGCTGCCTGTTGTGGATGGTGATGAAGAACCGGTGTCATCGGTCACCGAAGAGACCGATTCAGCCAAAGAAATAGTGCACACCGCGCTGTGTGTGCAATCACGCGAAGGGCGGATCTATGTTTTTGTGCCGCCACAGGAACGTCTGGAAGTCTATCTCGATCTCGCCAACCGGGTTGCCAATGCCGCGAAGCGACTGAAGTTAAAGATTGTGCTCGAAGGGTATCAGCCACCGCGCGATCCCCGGCTGAACATACTGCAGATCACGCCGGACCCCGGCGTGATTGAAGTCAACATCCACCCCGCCAGCAACTGGCGCGATCTGGTAGACAACAACGAGTTGCTCTACGAAGAAGCGCGGCAGACCCGCCTGGGCACAGAAAAATTCATGCTCGACGGCCGTCACTCGGGCACCGGCGGCGGCAATCATGTGACCATGGGTGCAGCGCAACCGGCCGACAGCCCGTTTTTACGCAGGCCCGATCTGCTGCGCAGCTTCATTACCTACTGGCAGCGCCATCCAAGCCTTTCCTATCTTTTTTCCGGCATGTTTATCGGCCCGACCAGTCAGGCGCCGCGCGCCGATGAAGCGCGCGACGACAACCTGTACGAACTGGAAATAGCCCTTGATCTGCTGCCAGAAGGCGACACGGAGCAGTTGTGGCTGGTAGACAGGCTGTTGCGCAACTCGCTGGTGGATCTGACCGGTAACACCCACCGCGCCGAGTTCTGTATCGACAAACTGTACTCCCCCGATGGCCCGACCGGGCGCAAAGGTCTGGTTGAATTCCGTGCCTTTGAAATGCCGCCGCACGCGCATATGAGCATTGTGCAGCTGCTGTTGTTGCGCGCTATGGTCGCGCGCTTCTGGCGCAAACCTTATCGCAAACCGCTGATCCGCTGGGGTACCGAACTGCACGATCGTTTCATGCTGCGTCACTTTGTGTGGGAGGATCTGTGCGACGTCCTCGCAGATATGCGTAAAGACGGCTATGCGTTTGATGAAGCCTGGTTCGCCCCGTTCCTTGAATTCCGCTTTCCGCTGGTTGGAAGTATCGAGGTGAAGGGCATGCAGCTCGACGTACACAACGCCCTTGAACCCTGGCACGTGCTTGGCGAAGAGTCTACCACGCAGGGCACAGCGCGTTATGTTGACTCATCCATTGAGCGTCTGCAGGTATCGATCCGCGGTATGAAAGGCGATCGCTACACAGTCGCCTGCAATGGCCGGCCGATGCCGCTTCGCCCCACCGGTGAGCGCGGCAGCTTCGTGGCTGGTTTGCGCTACAAAGCGTGGGACCAGCACTCGAGTCTGCATCCCACCATCAAAGTGCATTCACCACTGGTGTTTGATGTGGTCGATACCGCCAACGCGCGCTCCATTGCTGGCGCCACCTACTACGTGGCTCACCCTGGCGGGCGCAACTACGATACCTTCCCACTGAATGCAAACGAAGCTGAAGCGCGACGTGGCGCGCGGTTCTTTGCCCACGGTGCCAGTCAGGATCGTTTGCGTCTCAAACCGGAGATACCGCACCCGGATCAGCCGTTCACGCTGGATCTGAGGACAGCCCCCCGGCGCCTTTGAAGCGTTGTGCGTGGGGGTAGTTGCTGATAGCGCTAAACCCTTGCGGTGCCGGTGTTGTTGGCGCGACGGCGACGTCGTCGACGACCCGGCTCCTGCCCGCCGGCGCGCGCCGTGGGCTGACTGCGCGTGACCGGTCTGGCCAGATGCACCGGATTAACCACCACCGAACTCGGATCAATCGGTGGCAAATCAACGGTTACCTTGGAAAGCGTGTGCTTAATCAGCTTTTCGATCGCCTGCAGCCGCGGCCGCTCTGACGAGTCCACCAGCGACACTGCCACACCATCGGCGCCTGCGCGCGCTGTTCGGCCAATGCGGTGAACGTAGCTTTCCGGTTCGTGCGGTAGCTCGTGATTGAACACGTGCGAGACACCGCTCACATCAATCCCGCGGGCGGCGATGTCGGTTGCAACCAGCACCCAGCAGTCACCATTTTTAAAGCTGGCGAGAGCACGCTGGCGTGCCGCCTGGGATTTGTTCCCATGGATCGCTTCAGCAACAATCCCGGCCTGCTCAAGTTTCTTGGCGACCTTGTTAGCGCCATGTTTTGTACGGGTAAAAACGATCGCGCGGGTGACCTCTTTGGCGTGCAGCATTGTCTCGAGCATGCGCTGCTTGTCACCATTCGAAACGTGAACCACTCTCTGATCAATCTTGTCTACGGTCACTTGTTTTGGAGACACGTCTACGCGGATCGGGTTTTTGAGAATTTCGCGGGCCAACTCAGCAACTTCCTTAGGCATGGTTGCAGAGAAGAGCAGAGTCTGGCGTCGGTCGGGCGTCATTTTGATGATCTTTTTAACGTCGCGGATAAAGCCCATATCCAGCAGTCGATCCGCTTCATCAAGAACCAGTGTGGCCACCTGAGACAGGTCGACGTGGCGCGAGTTGGCAAGATCGAGCAAACGCCCGGGGGTGGCGATGAGAACATCGCAACCGGTGCTCAAGGCTTTGACCTGCGGTTGCGCGCCAACGCCACCGATCACTTTTACGCATCGCACACCAGTGTGCTTACCCAGTAGCGCAAATTCCTCGAGGATCTGCAGGACCAGTTCGCGGGTGGGGGCAAGGATCAGGGATCGGGGTCTTCGCGGTTGTGGTCGATCCTCAAGACTGTCGAGTTTCTGCAGCATAGGCAGGGCGAAGGCTGCGGTTTTACCCGTTCCTGTCTGCGCGATACCGAGCAGATCACGACCCTCGATCAGATGGGGAATGCTCTGGGCCTGAATGGGGGTGGCCTCAGAGTAGCCGCGTGCGTTTAGCGCGCGCAGGAGTTTTACACTCTTTAAGAGTGAACTGAATTCAACGGTATTCAAAGATGTCTTCCTATTGGCGCAGACCGCGCTGGTTTAAGCGGGTTATGCGTCCACTGCATTCCTACGCGCAACAGGAAAGAACGGATATATGTGGGTGTTGTCGAGATGTCACCCGAACGGGTGGAGCGCGTCGACGAAGGGCGGCAGGCTGAGGGTTGGCAGGCAGTATGTCAAGCTGTAAAAAACCTAAGCTGTAAAAAACCTAAGCTGTAAAAAACCTATGTGGTCGCAAAACAGAAGTTTTTACGACCGCTTGCAGACATACACGACGTTGTGCGCACATCGCAAGTGTTGCGAACCATAGGGTAATGAAACATGGCAGAACAGAAGTTTGTTGATCACGTGGTGAGTACGCCAGACCCGGTGAGCAAAGGCGTTCACAATCCGATACACGACGCAACCGGTGCAGGGGCTGCAGGTTATGCGGGTGCGCTGGTTGCGGGCGTTCGCACCTACGGTTGGGCGGCGCAGACACTTTGCCGCGCGCTGGGCGCGGAGTGGCTTGATCGCGGATGGGTCGATTACAGTTTACGCAGACCGCTCTTTGCAGGTGAAACACTGCAGATCGAAGTTGTGCGTGACGCGCAACACTGGGCTCTAACCTGTACTGCTGGTGAAGGAGATGACCGGCGGGTAGTGTTAGACGGCAGCGCAGGCCTTGGTGATGCATTGTGGCTCGATGACCTGGCACAGCCTGATATTGCACCGGCGCAGAAGGCATTAAAAACGCTCCACGGGTACGATCTCAACTCTGTTCCGCTGCATGTCCCCCTGCGGCCCCTTGGTGCGTTCGTGAGCAATCAGGCAGCGCGGGATATGGTGGCGGTGGATCTTGGCCTTGATGATGAACGTTATCTTGGTGCCGCGCGTGGCGCGCCTGGTCTGGTGCATCCGTATTTTCTCGCCGGCCGCATGGCGCCGCTGACCCGGCATAATTTTGTTTATGGACCGACGATTCATGTGCGCAGTCAGATTCAGCATCGCCGTCAGGCGAAAGCAGAGTGTGAGATCACCGTCGGCGCGCAGATCAATGATGCCTATGACCGGAACGGTCATTGGTACCAGGTGCTTGATGGTGTAGTCAGCGATCCTGCGGGAGAACTTGCCCGGATACGCCACCACACGATCTTTCGCCCGCGCGGCACCTGATCTCAAGCGATCGCGTCTGCTGCACAGCCGGGTGTATACTCAGATCCGCTGATACGGGAGGCCAAAACCATGCGTTTATTACTTGCTTGCCTGTTGCTGCTGACGCTGAGTGCAGTCAGCCAGACCGCCGATTCGGATTGGCAGGTGCCCAGAACACCCAGTGGCCGACCCGACCTGCAGGGTGTGTGGGCCAACAACTCAGCCACACCGCTTGAACGACCTGATGCGCTGGCCGGGCGCGAAAAACTGACCCCCGATGAAATCAACACGCTGCG
>JAQBYL010000276.1 GCA_027622495.1 Pseudomonadota bacterium | reverse complement strand
CGTTTGCCTGCCAGTCGCGGTAACAGGGGTAGTGTTCCCGCAGAATGGCAAGAGCGGGGTAGGGATCACTTTGAAACGCAGGCGATGACAGATCGCTCGGTTGAATCTTTTCCGTAGAACTGCCAACTCTTTCGCGCTGATAGACTTCGAAGGTCCGGAACCCGGCATCACCTCGCGTCGTTGCCGGGATGGCTACACCGTTGGTGCCGGTTGGTTTCGCACCCGTTGATGTTGGAGTATCTGTCACGGTCGATCAACGTCCAGCCACAGATCACGCCGCGAGGTGAGACCAATCGGTGGCAGCTCGCCTGTGTGGGGATGCATCGGCATGCGTTCGCGATTGAGGCGCGGTTTGCCGAGCCTGGCCAGCAGAACTCGTGACCCTTCCACTGCTTCCTGGTGAGATATCCACGCTCCGGGGCACAGATGTGGTCCCACACCAAAAGCCATGTGGCTGCATCGTCCGTCCTTTGAATAACCACTGCGAAGCAGCTTGCCGGTATAGAGATCGGCCCGGAACAGGTTGAACTGTTCGGGTTCGGCAAACACCCGCTCGTCGTGATTGGCGGAAAAATCAACCATATTGATCAACGAGCCTGCCGGAATCGTGACACCGTGTAGCGTGACCTCGTAGGTGTTGTGCCGCGGTTGACCTCCGATCGGCGTGGAGTGCCGCAGGGTTTCGTGAAAAGCGGCGTCCCACAGGCTGTCAGCGTTTGCCACCGCATCAAACTGCTCCGGGTGCGACAACAGGAGCGACCACATGTTGAGGATGGCACCGCGCGTGGTTTCTCCACCGCCCCCCACCACCAGGGCGATATTCGAGGTGATCTCTTCGGTTGAAAGAAAGTCACCGTCAATCCGTGTTTCGCACAGTTTCGAAATGATGTCTTTCCCGACCGGGTCGCCTGCCTCGTCGTAAAGGTAAGTCGGCTCGCGCCGCCGTGCCTCAACCAGACCGCTGACGTAGTCCTCCAGGTGCTGACGGGCTTCGAGACCCTTGCGGTGGGTTTTTGACCCCCCGAGACCAGACATCATGGAGTTGTACCAGTAGTAAAAATCACCACGTGCTTGCGCCGGAAAACCGAGCACCTCACATACCACCCGGATCGGAAACTCGTTGGCAAACGCGCGCCCGAGTTCAATGGTGCGTACACCGGGGCTGTCGATGACGTAGTTTTTTTCACCCGGCTCATCCCAGGCATCAATCATCTCGCCGGCGAGACGGCGGATGGCAGGAATGCGGTTGTCGAGAGCCCGGCCCACCAGATGTTGGCCGTAAAGATTGCGCCTGCGGCGATGTTCAATGCCGGACAGCTCGAGTTGAGTGTTGCCGAGAACACCGCTTGATGAACCCTTGGGGATCGTGTTGAACCCCTCGTCATCGAAATAGCAGGCTGTGATGTCCTCATAGCGGGTGACGTAATAGCAGTTGTGCAGCTGATCGTGATACACCGGATAGTGGTCCCGCAGGATGCGGTAGTAAGGGTAGGGGTTGCGGGCGAACTCGCGGCTGTCGAAGATCCGTGGGTCGATGAGTGGCGCCCCATCTTCGGCATGCCCCATGTCGTAAGCCTCGCCCTCCGGCATGAGCGGAATGTCCAGACTTTGCACCTGATCCGATGGAATCGTCAGGGTGGTCACGAAATCCTGCAGTGTTGACATAAGCAGTCTCTCAAGCGCTTCCTTCAAAACTAGCTCGTTATTTCAGCCATTTCCACAAGACGTTGCCAGACGGCGCTCGAGTCCGTTATTTTCTCTGCCATGACTTATGTGATCAGCAGCGCCTGTATTGACGTTAAGGACCAGTCCTGTGTGTCCGTATGCCCTGTGGATTGCATTTTCAGCGATGAAGTGGACCGGATGTGCTATGTGCACCCCACCAAGTGCATCGATTGCGCCGCCTGTGAGTCCGCCTGCCCGGTTGGGGCTATCTTCAAAGAGGACGATGTTCCGAACGCTGCGTCCGAATTCACCAGCCTGAATGCGCAATGGTTTGAAGAACCGGAAGTGGTCCGTGCCAGAATAGATGCGCTGGTGGAGCAGGGGTTGGCCATAACATAGCCGCGGCTGGTTGAGCCTACACGTTCAGGCGATCGCGTAGCTTGTAGTAGAGCACCGAGGGTTGCAGGAACCACGGATCCCCTGAATAAAGCGGTCTCGTCTGGAAGGTAGTTTCTTCAAAAACTGACCCCTGTTGGTCCTGGCCGGACATGCGCCGCCCCATGATCGATCCGCAGTAGCTTGCCAGCGAAACACCCGAGCCACAGTAACCCATCGCGTAATGGATCCCTTCATGCTCACCTATGTGGGGCAGCGTGTCGAAAGTGTAGGCAACAAAGCCGAGCCACGAATGTGATATTCGCGCGGCTTTCAGTTGCGGGAAAATTTTGCCCATCGCAGCATGTAATGCAGGCGCACTTACCAGGGGGTCTGTCTCTTTCAATGCGACTCGACCGCCGAACAGCATCCGTCGTCGATCGGGCGACAAACGATAGTAGAACACCAGTTTGCGTGAATCGCTCATGACTCTGTTGTGCGGCGAGATCTCCTGCGCAACAGTTTCCGAAAATGGTTCTGTGGCGATGATGTAACTGCCGATAGGTATAACCCGTCGATGAAGCCATGGCGTGACATCGCCGGTGTAACCGTTCGTTGCAACGGCGACCTTACCTGCCTTGACCACGCCTTTTACGGTGTGAACCAGAAAACCGCTAGGTGTCCGTTCAATTTTCGTGACCGCGCAGTGCCCGATTGTCGCTGCACCCGCAGCACGGACTCGATCGAGCAGTTCAAGATGATACCGACCGGGGTCCAACGCGCCATGATCGGCGTACACCGCACCGCCGTGATAGTAGTCCGATCCAATTTCTGAATGCTGCGCGCTTCGCGGGACCATGTGCCAGGCAACACCCAGTTCACGCGGAAGCAAAGCAAGCTGCAGCGCCATGGCATCGTACGCGGCCTGGTTGTGCGCACCGGAGAATCGACCCTTGCGTTCCCAGGCGCAGTTCAGACCCTCATCGGTGATGAAGCTGTCGAGGAAATCGAGAGCGTCAATACCTTCCTGCAGCAGGCGAAAAGCGGTGGCGCCACCATATTGCCGGGCGAGGGCGGGGTAGCTGCCTTTCACGCTGGTTGAAACCTGGCCACCGTTGCGGCTGCTGCAGCCGTAGCCCAGCGCATCTGAATCCAGGACCAACGTCCCCAGACCCGCGCGAGCCGTCTGCAGGGCCGCATGCAAACCTGTATAGCCGGATCCGACCACCACAACATCGACTTCAGTGGGAAGCGACACCGCGTCGTCAACCGGACGCGGTGCCTCATCCCACCAATATGGTTCGGGTTTGAAATCTGCGGTGAAAAGGGCCTCTGCCATGAGTTTTCCTCGCGGGGTGAAACCTTAGATCAGACTGCGCTCAATGATCGCCTGTCAGTGGCACAAAGGCGACCGGCAGAACCTCTTCTGTGGTGTACGCGCCATCTGCCAGTTTGGTGACCACGGTCAGATTCTGCGCGGAGACCTGGGTGCCGACCGGCAGGACCATTCGCCCACCCACTTTGAGCTGGTCGAGCAGTGCAGACGGGATGTCTGGTCCCACAGCGGTGACGATGATGCCGTCGAACGGACCCATCTCTGGCCAGCCGAAGTAACCGTCTCCTGCTTTTACAGATACGTTGGTGTAGCCGAGATCCGCCAGTCGCGTGCGCGCACTGTCCGCCAGCTCGGGAATGATCTCTATGGTGTAGACGTGGTTCACGAGTGTCGACAACACAGCCGCCTGGTAACCGGATCCGGTACCGATTTCCAGGACCGTGTGTTGAACCTGAGGGTCCAGAAGATCGGTCATCAGCGCAACGATAAAGGGCTGCGATATGGTCTGATTGTGACCGATGGGCAGCGGTCGGTTTGCGTAGGCCGCTTCCGGCCCATACCGGTCGACAAACTTGTGACGGGGAACCTCTGCCATGGCGTTGCGCACCCGCTCGTGCAATTCCGCCCGACCGGTGTAACCCGCGGTCTCCTGCGTATCGCGGTCTATTTCGGTCATCAGGCGGGTTTGCAGATCCACGACATCAACCCCCGATTCCACCCCGCAGGCAATAGCGGCAGTCAGCCAGCAAATCAGAAACAGGCCGGATAGTTTCAGTTTCTGGCCTCAGGCCTGAGAACGCCGAACCAGCGAGTCAGCCTGCTCCTCATACACCAGCGGTTTCGACATCTCGTCCCAGTTGATGTTGCCGTCAGTTGGGAGATCTTGACCCTGCGACCTGGTGCGCGCAAGTGTAGCTCATCACCACCAAAACCCAAGTTTCGTTTCTTCAGTTAGAATCGCGCCAGTATCACAGGCTTGAGGGAGCGCGCGAGTGAAGAGCGATCTACGGGACGAGTTTCTGAGACAACCCAATACCGCAGTTCTGGCCACAGTTGACGCAAAAGGTCGCCCCCACGCAGTCCCGGTGTGGTACCTGTGGACGGGGCAGGGATTCGAGATCATCGGCGGAAAGAATTCGGCCAAGATGCGCCACGTTGAACTGAATGGTCGCGCAGCGCTGTGCGTCGACAAGCGTGGCAACGGAGCTTTTCATGTGACGGCTGAAGGTCCGTGCGAGCTCGGCGATACCGCCACCAGGGATTGGCGATTGAAACTCCACACCCACTACCGCGGTGCCGAGGCAGCGCAGAAGGTTGTCGCAGGGGATGGCCACCTCGGTCAGAGATTCATGATCCTGCGGCCCGAGCGATGGTACGGTTGGAGTTCTGCCGAGCTTGAGTAGGGAGCGCGCCGGTTTTTGCGGCGTTCCGCGGAAAGTCTCTGGTTATTCTCCGGGATGGTACGCTCGATGGGTATTGGCCACCACATCAGACCAGGCAAACCAGGCAGGTTTAAAGCGGCGCTCGGAGAGTAGTACTGCCTGATCGAAAAAGTGCGGTGAGGCAGGATCGTGACTCTGGCCGTAATGCAGGTAGCTGGCTGCGCGCACCCCATTCGGGCGAAATTCGTACACGGCCATGTATGAGGATCCGGTGACTGCATATTCGTGCTGCCTGTGAGCCTGGTCGGTGGGTGGCGTGTGGTAGACCGTAAACGCAACACCGAGCGGGCCGCGCACGCCAGCAATCCCGAGGCTCGGCAACTGATCATCGAACGGCACCTCGGCGGCACTGGCATATGGCGCATGGCGCTGTATACGGTGAACATCCCCATAGGGCATCTTCCAGGTACCGTACCGGTCTTCGAGCTTTTTCGCCGCGTTGACAAGCGCATCAAAACGAGCCGGGATGTCGTGGGTGAATTCCGCTTTCAGGGTCTCAACCGGATACCCGCGACCATAGAGTTCTTCGTACCAGGCCACCGCGAGTGTGGCTTGAGTTGAATCAAGCTCACTGCGGTAGTCCCAGTCGAGCAGATGATCGAGCAGAGGTTTTACCCGTCGGGTGAGATCCGCGTCTTCAAGCTGTGCGAACCAGCGCTCATAGCGGGGCAGTTCAGTCATCGGCCAGTAGAGGGTGGTGTCGTAGGCCATCTGCTGCCAGTCCTCGAAGGTGACATCCTTTGCCTTTCGCAGTAACCAGCGCGATAACTTGGCGCGGCGTTTGTCGTCCGTCGCATCCTCAACCATGTAACCTGGAAAGTCCGTCATGGAAGGATTGCCGTCATCGGTGGTTGTGAACGGCGACGAGTTACAGTTCTGCATAAAGCCAGACGCAGGATTGAGCACCTGTGGCAGTTCATCAATGCTGTGGAAGTCAGCCCACTCCATCTCCGGGTCAGACCCATCTACCGGTTTGGTCCAATCCACCCCCGTCTTCCGTTTGGCGACGGTGCCGTTATACAGATAGAAGATATTGCCATCGGCGTCTGCGTACATTGTGTTGAACGTCTGCAGCTGCAGACTTGATGCAGCCGCATACCATTCATCAAAGTTC
>JAQBYL010000275.1 GCA_027622495.1 Pseudomonadota bacterium | reverse complement strand
GTTGCGGGCGGGCTCGGCTGCGTCTGGGACTGGTTCGGCGGCTTCGGTTGAACCAGTTACCTGTGCAGAATCGGGCACACCCTACATCAGCGGATTTAGGGTGCAGCTCGCCGGGCAGGAGACATGGGCGCAGTTCAACACCACGTTCCTGCATGACAGTGTGGTGCGTGATGCATCCACTCTTGTGCAACAGGGTGTGCTGCAACCTGGGGCGCAGTTCACCTATCGGCTCTGCGCCTTCACGGACCCGATGAAAGTGGCCGAACCCGATTCCCAGGACTTCGATCTCGAGGCAGCCCCTGTAGATCTCAGAATCGGTTCGGCAAACATGCCAGTCGACACAACGCATTGTGGTACGCCGTCGGGCACCGGGGAATTACCAGTGGTGTTCGTTCGATCAGTGCTGGATGAGGCACTGCGACTTGCCCGCGCAGCCAGAGATCTGGAGACAGGCGGTGTTCTGCTTGGCGGTCTGCGCCGCGACCCGTCGACCAGAGCCCTGTTCGTTGAAGTCACTGCGCTCATCACCGCCCCAGGATCCACCGGTACCGCCACCAGCCTGCACTTTGGACCCGACACCTTTGTCGCCGTAGAAGAGATTCTGAAGCTGCGCGATCTCGAGGAGATCATGGTGGGCTGGTGGCACAGCCATCCGCTTTTCTGCGCCAGATGCCCAGCCGCACAACGCGCTGTCTGTGAATTCAGAAAACCGTTCTTCAGCGAAGCCGATCGCGATGTGCATCGAACCCTGTTCCCCCAGGCATTTTCCTTAGCACTACTGATCAGCGACCTGGGCGAGCTTAAGCAGAGCGCCGACCTTTTTGCCTGGCGGGAGGGCCTCATCACCCAGCGCGGTTTCATGACATCACCTGATCCTGCAGTTCTATCCAAACCGACACACACCAAGGAGCCCTTTTCGCAATGACGCAACCATCCCGATCCGCTCACAAACGAACGCACATGGGCCCGATAGTTCAGGCCGTCTGCGACTTGAACGAAAACACGCTAACCACCGAGGACCGACTGGACCTCATCAAGAGTCTGTCTGCAGCAGATCAGTTGACGGTTGTTGAAGCCATTTTGCAGACGTCCGGCAATGCTGGCCGGGCGTTGCGTAAACTTGAGTCGACTAACAAAGAACTGCACGAGATAGTACAGAACCTGACCAGGAGCCCGTTGCACCCGGCATTCTTCAAAAACTGGGTGACCATCGGCGAGAACCAGTTTGCCCGGGTTCACTGTAACGGCGAGGAACGGCTGGTATCAGCAGCACCCGAACTCGACACCTCAAGCCTGGGTACAGGCAGCACGGTATTTCTTTCCGCAGAACGCAACACGGTGCTCTCCTGCGCGACGCAGCCGGATGTACATGTGGGTCAGGTTGGCAGAGTCTGCGATCTGTATGGTGAAACTGGTGTTATCGTGCGCGAGCACGACCAGGAGATCACCCTGGAGCGGACGTTCTGGTTGCAACAACAGTCGATCAAGGAAGGCGATCAGATCCTCTGGTGCCCCAAGACTCGTCTGGTATGGCAAGTGCTGAGCACAGCGAACGTCAACGGTGTTGAGCATCTGACCTATCACGCTGACCAGCCACCACCCAGGTTTGCCGGTTATGACGAGATCAGGACCAACGTGATCACCACATTCCTGAACTCGGTGGAGCGGCCCGATCTCGCGGCAAAATATGGCGCCGCACCAGATCAGGGTGCACTGCTGCTCTACGGTCCCCCCGGTTGCGGCAAAACACTGCTCGCGCGGAATCTCGCCCATGAACTCAAAGCTAACTTTTTCGTGATCAACGCATCCTCTGTGTACAGCCAGTGGGTGGGCAAAAGCGAACAAAACGTCATCGACGCTTTTAAGGCAGCGCGCAAGGCCAAACCTGCCCTGCTTTTTATCGACGAAGTAGATGCCATTGGCCGGGTCCGTGGAGGCACGTCCTCGCAATATGCAGACCGGGTGGTCAGCGTTCTTCTTACCCAGTTGGAAGGGGCTGCTGGAACGCCTGGCATCGGCGTGGTTGCCGCATGTAACCGCGTTGAGCTCGTCGATCCGGCCCTGCGTTCACGCTTTGGCAAGCAGTTTCTGCTCGGGCAACCCAAGCGCAACGCCCTGCGCGAGATCGCTCGGATTCATTTCCCGGAAACGCTCCCGTACCGGTCCGAACAAACCCGCGAACGCAGCATCGATCTGCTGGTTCAGCACCTGACCAGTCCGAACGCAAACATCGACATCGCTACAGCGCGCTTCCGCAATGGCAAAGAACAACTGATCACCACACGTGATCTGGTCAGCGGTCGTACGGTTAAGCAGATCGCCCAGGCGGTTGGCGAAGCAGCATTCATGCGCGAATTTTGCGACGGCATCAGTGGCATCACCGAAGGCGACGTCGCCGCAGCGGTTGAAAACGTTGCGGTGGGCTGGCGGGAAACCCTGTGTGTTGCAAACGTCCGCGGCTACGTCGGCAACCTTCCGGATGATGTAGACGTCGTCTCGGTCACCCCTGTGACAGACCGGGGCAGAACGAGTGTTTACCTGCACAGTGGAGGTGCTGCGTGATTACCGTTAAGACCGGCGGCACCGACCGTGAACTTGGTGTGGCGATCCTCGGTCGTCGATACCAGAAATCGACGGTCACCTGTTATGAAGCAGCACGCCGGGTACTCAAAGAAATCGACGGCTGGCCACGCGCGACCTCGGGTGTGCAGACCTGGTACAGCGCCAATCCATACGATCACACCGGGGGCGGTTTTGTCAGCAATCCCACCGACATGGGCGGCAAGTTTCTGTTAAACGGCAGCAGCATCTACATCGATCTGGGTCATCTGGAGGTGTGTACGGCGGAGTGCAGAAGCGCGCTGGACTACACCGCCTGCGTGCAGGCCATGCTTGCCATTGTTCAGGACGCCATGCGGATCGCCAACGTCCACCTGCCCCAGGGCGAAGAACTGGTGGTCTACGTCGACAACACCGACCGTCAGGGCAACTCTTACGGGTCTCATTTAAACGTTACGGTCAGCCGGCAACTCTGGGACGAAACCTTTAATCTGCGCCTGTTCCCCAACCTTTACTTTCTCGCCTCGTTTCAGGCAAGTTCCATCGTCCTCACCGGCGGCGGCAAAGTTGGCAGCGAAGACGGCACACCGGCTGCTGATTTTCAGATTTCGCGACGCGCAGACTTCATCAAAACGTTTGTCGCCGAACAGACCACTATCAACCGACCAATGGTCAACTCACGAGACGAAGCGTTAGGACGTGAGGCGCGCCTGCACAGTATTTTCTGGGACAGCGTCGTCCTGCCCGCTGCCAACTATCTGCAGCTCGGTTGCCTGCAACTGGTTAGCGTTCTCATGGAAGCCGGTAGTGAGTGGATGCATCCGTCGGTGATTCTGGAATCCCCGATCGACGCTTTGCGCACCTGGAGCCGCGATCCAGACCTCACCGCAACCGCCCGCCTGATCGACGGTCGCCGAGTCACAGCGCTCGAACATCAGGAACTGCTGCTCGACCAGATCGAACGCCTGGTGGCTACCGGGATCATCGATGACGCTGTGCCTGATGCCGCTGGCGTGGCCGCCTATTGGCGCGAGACGCTCAATTTCCTGATCAATCGCGATTGGGATCGTGCCGCACGCCGGGTGGAGTGGTTGGCCAAACGGCAGGTATTGCAGGGGGCCATGACCGCGCGACCGGACCTCGACTGGCAGTCGCTGGCAATTCGTCACCTGGACATGAGTTTCGGCGATCTCAACGTTGATCGCGGTGTGTACTGGGCGCTGCTCAGGAATGATCTGATCGACCAGCCGGTGAGTCAGGCACACATCACAAACTTCAAACATCATCCCCCCAGCGACACGCGCGCATCGGCCCGCACCTCGCTGATCCGTCAGCTCGGTGACTCTGTGGCGTCGGTGGACTGGGCTGAGATTCGGGTTCGTGGACCCAAAGAGGTTTTCTCAATCCATCTGCCAGATCCGGATCAGGCAGGCATACCTACCCATGATCTGGCTGCAGCCCTCATCGAGGAAAAAGCCCGACAGTTCTATTCGCTATCGCCCCATATCGGCAAACAACAGGAGACACACCGATGAACGAACGTATCCGACCAAGACCTATCAAACCAGAGGCCGCAGCTCCGGAAGGCGATGCGGGCAACAACAGCGATGCCATGCGCGACCTGGCGGACCGGCTGATGGCAAATACAGAAGAATCATTACGGCGGCTGGGCCTTGCGAACGCTAACGAGTTTCTCAACGCGACCCGGCAATCCGGTGGACAATGAACACACCTGTGCTTCCGCTGAAAGCCATTCTTTCTTCGCTCGAAATCGAATATGCCCTGGCTGCGCACAACCACAATGGCCAGCGCTTGAACAGCCGTATTACACAGGCGTTGTTTCTCGATGGGCTGAAAGCTGAGCAACCCTGGCTGCCTGCAGTCGAAGGCGGCTGTTTTGTGGGAAACGGAGCGAGGATCTACTGGGATGCAGGTGCTCATCCTGAATATGCGGCCCCCGAGTGCGCTGGGCACCCGCGTGAACTGGTGGCGCAGATACACGCAGGCCACGCAATCATGTCGCGGATTGGCCGGCGCATGGAACGGGATCGGAGTGTTGCCCAGGTCCGCATCTGGCGCGGTAATGTGGATTACCTCACTGGTGAAACCTGGGGATGCCACGAAAACTATCTGACCAGGCACAGCACTAACCTGCTGGCCGCTGACCTGCTGCCACACCTGGTTTCGCGGGTTATCTATGGTGGTGCAGGAGGCTTCAGCCTGAAAACGCCAGGTCGATTCTCACTTTCTCCCAGGCTTGAACAGTTTGTGCTTGGCCAATCCATCCAAACCACTGAGAACCGCGGCATCATCAACACACGCGATCAGTCTCACACGGATTGCTACAACCGGGTTCACCTGATCTGCCGGGACAATCTGATCTCCCAGTTTGCCGATATGCTCAGTATCGGCATGACACGGCTGGTGGTGGCGCTTGCCGATCGCCGGCTGAATACCCCGAACAGGCTCACGTTTGCTGATGAAGTCGAAGCCCTCCACACGTTCTGCGGCGATCCTACCTGCACAAAACGGGTATTAACCAACCGCGGCATGCTCAGCGCCATCGACATCCAGCGCCTGTGTATCGAAAACATAGTCAGCCACACCAACGATCTGCCGGACTGGTGCACGGAGATCGCAGATCTGTGCACCTCTGTACTCAATGAGTTAGAGCAAGATCCCCGGCAACTTTTCGGCCGGCTCGACTGGCCAACCAAATTCATGCTGTTCGAGGCAAATGCAAAGCGCAGCAGGGAGGAGCTGATGATGCAGGACGTGATCCTTTCCGATCTTGCGAATCCGCTGCTTGCTGAACTCTACGCACAACATGGCGGTAACACGGTCAGTGCGCCTCAGATCTCGTTTTCGATCGAAAACGCACCTGGTTCAACCCGCGCGAAGATCCGTGGGAGGGTGGTCAAGCAGCTCTCGGGGCAGCGCAAAACCTTCTGCTGGTGGAGTGGCGTGGAGACGCCGGAGCGGCAACTGGATCTGCGGGAGCCGTTCGAAACCCAGGAAAAGTGGCAGGCAATCAGCCGGATCGATCGGTAAGCACCAAAAGCCCGGTTGTACCGGAACGGTTTGGATGTTGTAGTTCTCACACGAACTTGCAGGATTGGATTGGTGAACAAACCCGAACACTCGGCCAGCTTTGGATTTCATATCACGGCTCTGCTTCTGCTTCTTTTTTCGTCCGGTCTCGGCGCGGCACCTCAGCTCGCTTCTGACGTGGTCATCCATCGTGATACATGGGGGGTGCCACACATCCGCGGCAAGACCGACGCAGCGGTAGTTTTCGGGTCCGCGTGGGCGCAATGTGAGGACCATTTCTGGCAGCTTGAAGAGACCTACATCAAAGCGCTGGGTTTGTCTGCGCAAGTGTCTGGCGAG
>JAQBYL010000274.1 GCA_027622495.1 Pseudomonadota bacterium | reverse complement strand
GCTGCTACCACATCTTCGAATGCTCTCACCCCCCAGGCAGGATCACGCGATTTGAGACTCTGATCAAATGCCTGATTGCCTGGCGCAGTGGGCACACCTTCGCGTTTGAACGGACCATACACATACAGGTAGCCGTCTCGCTTCAACACTTTCGCTGCACCTTTGAAAAGTCCAAGCGCCGCCGACCAGGGAGATATGTGCAGCATGTTGATGCTCACCACGAGATCAACCTCGGTGACCGGCCAGACTTCCTGCTCCACGTTCAGAAGGATCGGTGCAGCGACGTTAGGCAGATTGCTGTCAGACAGGCGTTCGGTGAGAACTGCATTCAGTCCTTCATCCGGATTGCTCGGCTGCCAGTGGATCTGAGGATAACGTTCGCCCACATACATCGCGTGCACACCAGATCCTGCACCGGTTTCCAGGACTCTGGTTCCGGGCTGCAGATAGACGTCGAGAATCTGCCGTATGGGTTCCTTGTTACGATCAGCGGGTGTACTAGGCTCCTGCAACCAGCGCGCCCTGTTTTACGAGCTCAGAGAGGGCATCGTCGCTGTACCCCAGGTCACGCAGAACTTCAGCGTTATGCTGGCCGAGCAGCGGTGCAGGTGCGCGAACATCGGCTGGCGTGCCGGTAAAACGTGCGGCCGGACGCGCCTGGCGGATCTGACCGTGACCTTCAAACTCGTAGATCGCGATGGTTTCGTTGGCCTTGATCTGATCGTGATCGAGCAGGTCCAGACGGGTCAGCAGAGGGGCGGAGGGCACGCCATTGGCATCCAGCGCTGCGAGTAACTCGTCCCGATCCCAGGTAGAAATTTCAACCGCCGTCATCTGCTTGCGCAGTTCCGCATTGCGGAATCGTTCGGTGGTGGTCTTGAAGCGCGGGTCGTCGACCCACTCCGGCTTGCCCAACGCCTTGCACATGCCCTGCCACTCCGAATCAGACACGGCACCGGCTGTCAGATAGCCATTTTTACTTTCGTAGATCAGATCCATGGTCCCCTGGTACTTGGTCACATCGATCTCGTCACCCACAAAGGTGATCCCCGACATGCCTTCGGGCCAGAAAAACGAAATCATGGTGTCGAGCATCGAAAGCTCAATGTGCTGACCTTTACCGGTCCGCTCGCGCGCAAACAGGGCAGACGAGATTGCCTGAGCAGCAGTGAGCGAGGTCACCTTGTCTGCGATGATGATGCGGAACATTTTGGGACGCCCGGTATCACGATCCGCCTGTATATCGGTGGCGCCACACAGTGCCTGGATCACCGGGTCATAAACCCGCTGATGCGCATAGGGTCCCTTGCGACCAAAACCGGATATAGACACATAGATGATGTTGGGGTTGATCTTGCGGACCGCCGCCTCGCCAAAACCCATGCGATCGATGGCACCGGGACGGAAGTTCTGAATCAGCACATCGGCGGTTTCGATAAGCTTCATCACCGGTTCGAGAGCCGAGGGCTGCTTGAGATCAAGACAGATCGAGCGCTTGCCGCGGTTGCAGGAAAAAAACCCGGCGGTCAGACCATTGCGGGTATTGCCGATATGGCGCATCTGATCGCCGCTGGGCGACTCAACTTTAATAACGTCAGCCCCCTGGTCAGCCAGCATGCAGGCCGCCACCGGGCCAGAAACCATGGTCGTGAAGTCGACCACCCGAACACCATCAAGAGGGCCCGCCATCGCAATGCTCCAGCAAAATTCAAGGCCCCAATCTAGGCAAAAGTCGGGTCAGAGTAAAACCCTGCACAACAGACCCTTACGGCTTTGCGATCACCTGCGCCAGCAGATGATGAAAATGCCGTAGCTTTGTCTCCTGGTAGTTCGCCAGCACCACCTCATCATACTGCGCTGCCTCCAGACCCAACTGAACGTGCGGCAGATTGAAGGTGTCCTGGGTAAACACTTTCGCCAGCAGGCCGAGCTCTTGCGCATCTGTCCATGGCTGATCTTCATCCAGCCAGTGTATGGGAGCAGGCGGAGGTCGTTCACCGGCGAACGGCGACATGTAGTAGCACTCCATGATCGAGCGATCGAAACGATTCTGATACGGGCGGAACCGATAGACGATCCGGTTGTAGCCACCCCAGGGATGAAAATTCGGAAACAGGGTGTAGTAGATGCTGTCGGACAGGCAGGCATCCGACAGTGGTACATCGCTTCCCACTACCTGTGACATGCCAGCGCGTACCCCCGCTGCCATCATCGCCCGTGCGGTCATACCTTCGGGAACCTGTGGGGCGGGTGGATCATCGAGGTGGCGCATGATCACAGACTCAAACATTTCCTGCTCGGAAGGTTGCCGGCGCAGATGAGGACTGGGGGTCGCATTCGGCGTGATCGCGCGGGAAAAATTGCCCCAGGCATCGTATTGAGAATTCTCGTCACCGATGCCGGTGAGAATCTGCGGGTGAGTGTTGATGACGTGAAACGCTTCCATGAAGGCTTCCTGGCAGAGCTTCCAGTTGCACTTCATGACTTTGGCGACATGCGCCTGAATGTATCGTTTCTCAGGGGACCACACTGCAAAGTGCGCAGGTAGATCACCCAGAAAGCTGGCAAGCGGGTCTGCGTTCATGTCCATGTTAATGAACACCCAGCCTCCCCACGTATCGGCCTGCACGGGTGTCAGTGAGAAGTCACTTCTGTCGACCTGCGGAAAATCCCATTCCGAGGTCACACTTCGATTTGACCCGTCTGTGTGCCAGCTGAAACCGTGAAAGGGACAGATGAAACTCGCCGCGTGACCGTCTTCGGTAACCAGTTTGCGCCCACGGTGACGGCACACGTTGTGATGCGCGCGGATGCCGGTGGCAGTGCGCACGACGATGATTGAATAACTGCCGACCTCATAGCGCACATAGTCGCCATCGTTGGGAATTTCTTCTTCCCGGCACGCCATCTGCCAGACCTTCGGCCACAGTTTCTGCATCTCAAGGGCATGAAACTCAGGCGTTGTGTAGCGTCGAACCGGTACCGATGTGGGGCCGCTGCGCAGCGGGTTTTCAAGCTTAAGCGTTGCAGGAGGTGCAACTACATCGCCACTGATCAACTCCTGATAGCTGACGCCAGCGGATCGTTTTGGTTCAAGGACACTCGCCATGATCATCAACCTTTATGTTTGCGTGTATCTGCGTCGGCGGGAAGTTGCGGTCCGGCCAGCCACAACAGCATGTGAGGATCAGCGTGGCGCAGATCGCCGGAATGGTATCGCCCATCAAAACGGAACACGCCTTTCAGACCATTGTTATCCACGTCGACCAGGCCATCATCACGCAAAGTGTAGATGGCACCAGACATCGGATGTTTCATTGCCGGCACGGAAGAACCTCCCAGTTCAAGCTTCGGGAAATATAGCTCATAAAACAGTCAGACACGATTGTTTCGCGGCAGAACCGGTTTTGACGCCATGGTCGCTACCCCATCCGCTCATTCGTATCGCGTATGGTTCTGCGGCCCAGTTGAGACATATGAACTTCGTCCGGACCATCGGCGATGCGACAGTAACGTGCAGTGAGGTAGATGTGGTTGATGGGAGTGTCCTGGGTCACGCCCATGCCGCCGTGCGCCTGCAATGCCCGGTCGGCAACGTTCTGACACATGTTCGGGGCGATGATTTTGACCATCGAGATGTAGTCACGAGCGCCTTTGGGGCCGAACTTATCCATCTTGTCTGCAGCGGCCAGCACCAGCAGACGGCATTGTTCGATCTCGCCCCGCGAGCGGGCAATGTCGTGTTGAATGCTGGTTTTATCCGCCAGTTTTTCACCGAAAGCGACTCGTTGATCGACCCGTTTGCACATCAGGTCCAGGCAGCGTTGCGCCATGCCGACGAACATCATGGCGTACTGAAAACGACCCGGTCCAAGGCGGCCCTGAGCAATTTCGAAACCACGGCCTTCGCCCAGAATCAGGTTCTCGACCGGTACACGAACATTGTCGTACAGAACCTGGCCATGCCCACCCGGCGAATGCAGCATGCCAAACGCCCGCACCGGGCGTTCGATTATCACCCCGCGCGTATCTTTGGGCACCAGCATCATCGAGAACTGTTGATGGCGCGGTGCACCGGGATCAGTCTTGCCCATCACCACAAAGAGTTTGCACAGCGGATTGAATGCTCCCGAGGTAAACCATTTGCGGCCATTGATTACATATTCATCCCCATCACGCACGATGGTGGTTTCGAGATTCGATGCATCCGACGATGCCACGGCTGGTTCGGTCATGGAAAACGCAGAACGGATCTCGCCGTTCATCAGCGGTTTGAGCCAGCGTTCCTGCTGGGCTTCATTTCCGAAGCGGGCTAACACTTCCATATTGCCGCGATCGGGTGCACTGCAGTTGAATATTTCCTGAGCCCAGGGCACCTGTGCCATGCGCTCCATAAGCGGTGCAAATTCAAGGTTAGAAAGACCTGGACTGAATTCCTCGTAGTCCTTCGGCAGAAACCAGTTCCATATGCCTGCGGCCTTGGCCTTTTCTTTGAGCCCTGCATGCCACGGCGGATAGGACCAGGCGTTGCTCGCTTCGTCTACGTAGTCCCAGTACTCCAGTTCTTTCGGGAAGATGTGCTCCTGCATGAACACATCCACCCGCGCGCGAAGTTCAAGCACCTTGTCGGTTGGTTCAAAATCCATCGCATCCTCTCCTTCTCGCGGGTGTTTGCCAAACGAATAGACAAGCCTTCCAGTCAGGCGTTAAGTTTGCAAGCTGCAATTCAGACTGAGATTCGAACATGGCATATCGTTTTCTGTTAACCATTGTGGCACTGCTGGTGGGCACAACGGTGAGTGCAAAAGACATCTGGGATGATGTAGAGCACGGTTACGCAGACAGTTCCGGGGTCAAGATCCACTACGCGACCATGGGTGAAGGTCCGTTGGTGGTCATGATCCACGGCTTTCCTGACTTCTGGTACAGCTGGCGCGACCAGATGGCGGGCCTCGCCGACAACTACCAGGTGGTTGCCATCGACCAGCGCGGATACAACTTAAGCGGTCAACCCGAAGGTCAGGAAAACTATGCCATGTCCTACCTGGTGGCCGACGTTGCTGCGGTCATCAAACACCTGGGCCGCGACAAAGCAGTGATCGTCGGACATGACTGGGGTGGCGCCGTGGCGTGGAGCTTTACCTTTGCCATGCCGCAAATGGTGGATCGACTGATCATCCTCAACCTGCCCCATCCAAACGGCATGAGCAAAGTCGCGGCGACCAATGCAGCGGCACGCGCCAACACCGAATACGCACGGACTTTCCGGAATGGCCAGGCAAGCGATCCGAACATCTTCTTCGGCGGGCCGATGACAGCTCAGTCGATATCGGGCTGGGTCAGCGATCCGGAGGCGCGCAAGCACTACATCGAAGCATTTGAGCAATCTGACTTCGATGCAATGCTCGCCTACTACAAGATGAACTATCCCTCACCGCCGCCGGAGGGAACGCCGATCCCGCAGACTCCTATGATCGACAAACAAGTGCTGATATTTCACGGCCTCAAAGATACCGCCCTGCATTCGGATGGCCTGAACAACACCTGGGACTGGATCTCACAGGATGTCACCGTTGTCAGCGCTCCCAATGCAGGTCACTTTGTGCAGCAGGACGCAAGCCATCTGGTGACGTCGACCATGAAATGGTGGTTGCTGGCGCGTGAGCCGGAGTAACAAGTCATGAAAAACGCAGTCATCACCGGCACCAGCACCGGCATCGGCCTGGCAACCAGTCTGCACCTGGCGCGGAACGGCTATAAGGTGTTCGCCGGTATGCGCAACCTGGCCAAAGCCGAAGCACTGCGGAGCGCAGCAGCGGCCGAAGCACTTCCCATCGAGGTCGTTCAACTGGATATATGTGACGCCGGAAGTGTGACGGACGCATTCTCTCTGATTCACGGTCATGGTCACGTCGACGTTCTTGTCAACAACGCCGGTATCGGCGGTGCCTCCC
>JAQBYL010000273.1 GCA_027622495.1 Pseudomonadota bacterium | reverse complement strand
CCATGAGTGTGTATCGGCTCGACAAGCCGGTGATCGCCGCCGTGAATGGGGTGGCAGCGGGTGCCGGGATGAGCCTTGCTCTGTCATGCGACATGCGCGTTGGTTCTGAAAACAGCCGCTTCAAATCAGTGTTTATCGAACGGAATCTGTCACCTGACTCTGGCTTGAGTTTCTTTCTGCCGCGCGTGGTCGGCCAGTCCCGCGCTGCCGACATGATCTACACCAGTCGCCGTGTCGACGCAGATGAAGCCTACCGGATCGGGCTGCTCGATCGCCTGGTTGCGCATGACAAGCTGTTGGACACGGCTCTGGAAGTGGCCGCACAGATGGCAGAGTGGCAGCCGCTTGCGTTGCGCACTTCCAAACGGGTTCTGCAGAACAGCCTGGAGGTCGATCTGGAAGATGCGCTGCGTTACGAAATGCAGAGTCTCGGTGTCGCCAGGCGTGCGACTAATGATGCCAAGGAGTCGATGGCGGCGTTTCGCGAGAAAAGAAAGCCGAATTACACGGGCACCTGAAGAGTGCCCGCGCCCACGGATTACGACCGGCCGTAGACTCCAACAGCAGCCTGCACGCGCTCCGTGTAATCCCGCAGGGCCGGGTATGCCTGTGCCATATCGGTCATCCACGTTGCCGGTTTATTGTCATAGATCCCGGCCATCATGCCGGCCACGGTGAAGTCGAAGACGTTGGGCGTTTCACCAAAGAGATATCCCGTGGACGGGACGCAATCGTTGAGCGCAATCAGATCGCGCTGCGCAAAGCCACGCTGCTCTTCCTGGCTGTGGCGGCCGAGACCGTGAAGATCCAGGGTTTTAGCGACCTGCTTCTGGGCGCCTTTTGCAACAAAGCCACGCACCAGTTTTGGCGCGATGCCAAAAAACCCTTCCACCACATTAGGAAACCATTTCGGGTCGAGCCAGCGGCTGGCAACCATTAACCAGTACAGGTGATCCTCGGCGAGACGAGCCAGCGCAAACCCCTGACCCTTCTGCTGCGGTGTCAGACCCTCGTAGATCCGCCCTTGAGTCAAGTCATTCAGATATTCGGTGATCAACTCGGAATCGGCGATGGTCGCGCCATCGGTTCGCAGGAACGGCAGTTTGCCTTTGGGTGCTTTGCGGGGATCGCCTTCCTCCGCCAGGGTGAAATCCAGACCAAGGGATGTCATGAGCATTTCGGCTTTCAAACAGAACGGACTGACATTACGCATGCCGAATGCGGCGGGCAGAGTGACCAGTTGCAGCATGTGATTTACCTCGGTGTGGAAAAGGGCTTACAGCCTAGCACTCTGATGCTGACAGCGTACTGTCAGGGGCCGTTTGCGCCGGTCGAGGCGGCAAAGAGCTTTGGCTGAAAGGCAGTCATGGCGACGACGATGATCAGCGTGACCAACGCCACCAGCGGAAACAGAACCGGCAGTGTCAACCACTGGCCGAGCAGGGCGACCGGCATGGTCATCAGCTGGGCCGCCCCCATGTTCAGTTGAAAGATGCTCATCACCCGACCGCGGGCTTCGTTGGGGACCTGCTCGTGGATAAGAATGGTGCTCGATACCATGGCGATGGTCATTCCGGCGCCGAGGCCCAGGTTGCCGATAATTGTGTTGACGATGTTGTTGTCGAAAACAAATACCAGAAACGAAACCGAGAATAAAAGCGCCCCTGCGGCCACCATCGCACCCCGTCGGGAGATGGATGGAAACCGGGCCAGCGCAAACGCCGCGACAAACGCGCCGATCCCCCAGGTCATCACCACAAAGCCCACGTATTTTAGTTCCACCCCGACAACGGTGGTGATCCAGGTGGGACCGAGGTTAGCAGTGACAGGAAAACCAAATGCCATCATCGCCACCACCAGCGCGATCACCCGCATGACCTGGGGGTGGCTGCGTGCGACGCGGAAGCCTTCGCGTATATCGTCAATGGCCCCACTGAAGCCCAGCGCACGACGGACGTTACGTTGGTCACTTTGCGGTGTGTAGGCCATCAGAGCGACAAAGATCACTGCAGCCAGGTGCCCCAGTGCGGTCAACAGAAACGCACCGCTGAAACCGACCACCTCGATGATGAGACCAGATGCAAACAGCGCAACCGGCATGGCCAGCTGCGCAGCCGCCTGGTTCAAAGACATCCCCGCAGGGGTCAGCTCCGGCCCCAGCACATCAGGCACGATGGCAAGACGGGTGGGTGCATCAATACTCTGCAGACCGGCAGACAGGAAAGTGAAAGCGAAAAAGGCCGCAAAGCCACCCACTGTGCCCGGGTTTATGTACATCAGCGCTGCGATGATCACGGTGGTTCCGATCAGCAGGCTCTGAGTCACGATCAGCAGAGTTTTGCGGTTGTAGCGATCTGCCAGGGCGCCGCCGTACAGACCGAAGATCAGTGTGCCGACACCACGGCTGGCACCGATCAGGGCCACCAGAATCAACCAGATGTCATTCGGGGCATTGTGCTGAACCCACAGAATCTGCGTGATGAACTGCAGCGGCATGAGCATCTGGCCGATCGCGAAACCGCCGAGCAGAAACCGGAAGTCATGGTTTCGCAGTGGTGCCAGACCGTGTATCGAGGCAGATTCTACGGTCAAACTAACCCCTGCTTGTGCTTAGCGGCCATCAGCGGGCTGTGCGGCGTTTGTAACCCAGGCAATAGGCGACCAGTTTGTTGCCATCCAGGTCGCGGAAGTAGCCACCATAAAACCCCATGGATGAACCGCGATCATGCGGATGACCTTCATCGGTGGCACCGAGTTCCAGGGCTTTGTTATAGACTTTTTCGACGTTTTCCGGTGTTTCTACATTCAGTGAGATCATTACCCCATTTCCGACGGTTGCCGGTTCTCCGTCGAATGGTTTGATGATCGAAAACAGCGGTTCGTCGCGCGATCGACTCCAGCCGATCATTCTTTCGTCGGTCATTGTGCGTTTTGCGCCGAGCTCTGCGAGCAGTACATCGTAGAAACGGGTTGCGCGTTCGAGGTCATTGGTTCCCAGGGTGATATAGCCAATCATTCAAGTTGCCTTGTAAGCAGATGATGTGTTTAAACGGGCGTGCTTGCGCCGATCAGCGCGCGCCCGTAGTCTTCGTATGAAACGTCGGACACCATGACATGCTGGGCCGAGACGTTCAGATCGCGCACGATCCTTTGCAGAACGTTGGAGCTGTGCACCGCACCCGCTCCAGCTTGACGTAACGCCTTAACACCAATCGCGTGACAGCGTTCGGTGGTATGAGCACATATAGCACGCAGCCGCATGCGGGCATCGTCTGCCTTTTCTGGACGATCGGTTAGTGCATGGCTCAGCAGATCGGCGTTATCCCGCACACCTGCATACAGGGTTTCCCATTCAGCTTCCAGACGGCCCAGGTCAACGTGAAACGCCTGTTTGGTCGAGACGGTTTGGGGATCGGTCAGGCGGCGTTTGGTGATTGCCTGTTGCGCTACTTCATCCAGCGCATGCCGAGCGCCACCCAGCGAAACAGACGCGTGCTCAATGGGCAGTCTGGGGAACATGCTGCGATTGTGCGGGCTGCCCCGGCGGGGGGTTGAGCTGAGCAGCCGATGCTTCGGTACAAACACGTCTTTTACCGCGTAACTGCTGCTGCCCGAAGCCGCCAGACCGGACACGTACCAGTCATCGATGATCTGCACCTGACTGACAGGAATAACCGCAGACAGCGGTTTTACCGGCTTCAACAGATCCCCATTGTGATACTGCAGGCAGTTGGCGACGATCCAGTCACTGTGATGGATGCCGCTGCCGAAGCCCCATTTTCCGTTCACCACAAACCCGTCTTCGCGTGCCTCGGCCTGGCCTGATGGTTTGAGCGCACCGGCAGCAACCGGCCAGCGGGCGGATGTGAATATTTCATCCAGCCCCGCGTCGTCCAGACCGGTTGCCATAACGGCAGACAGGCTGCAGCCGATCATCACGTTCCAGCAGGCCGACATGTCGGCACGGGCCAGCGCCATCATCACGTCGATCTGTGTGGTGAAGTCGAGATCGTACCCTCCGACCTCGCGTGGACACCACAGTTTGAACAGACCGGCTTCACGCAGACCGGTTACCGCCTGCTCACACAATCGGCGCTGTTTTTCGGATTCAGCGGCTGATTGTTTGAGCACAGGCACCAGGTCTTGCACTTTGCGCAGCAACTGCTCCCTGGTGGGTACGCCCGGAGTCATGTCTGGCACAGATTCTCCTCAAGGGTTGGAAGTCTCTGCGCGCGTAACCGTGGACGAGCTGCGCAGAGGTCAGTATTTGAAACTTAAGTCCAGGAACACCCGATCATAGCCTTCTTCCATCCCGTTGTTACCATGGCGATCGTTGACGAACACGGTGGTGCCGAGGCTGATCCGCCTGGTGAAATCGTAACTGGCTTTCAGGTAGTGACCCAGAGCATCGGTTCCACCACCGGCGAAGTCGGAGTCGGTGAGCATACCGAGCACAGCGTCGGCTTCGAGATCCTGGTAGACGTACTGCAGTTCCCATGCCGAACGAGCCCAGCCCGCGCCGATCGCCCAGCCGGTATCGAAGCGGTCGGCTTCAAGATTTTTAACGTAGTTGGCGAACAGGGTGAATGTATTCGACCCGATGGGGAAGGCCAGTTCGCCGAACACCTCCAGTTCGCGGAAATCGGTGAGGTAGTTGCCATTGCCATCCACTGAGTTACCAAACGAGTCACCATCGAGCGGGGGTTCCAAACCTTCTAGATTGCCAAAGTCATAAATGGCCGCTCCACCTGTCAGCCGGCCACCACTGTCGAAGGTCCATTGATAGCCGCCCTGCAGACCGATGATGAGGTTGTCGGCACCGGTCTTGTCTTCCTCCATCCACAGACCCACGAGATTGGTGAACAACCCGCCGTGTTCAAAACTGGCCAGCACGCCTTCTGGCCGCAGATCGCTGTCCCAGATTAAACCGTTGTCACCTGCCCGGAAGAACGGGTTCTTGAATTTACCCCCGGTGAACGAGAGACCCTCCACTGGGGCATTCCACTTCGCGTAGGCCAGGTCCAGGTCGATCGACTTGGTGGAAAAGGACCCGCCAAGGGTCTGATTGGCGCTGACCGGACTGTCGCCGCCGGTGGCCAGGCCGAAACCGACCTCTACGTTATCGCCCGGTTTTGCGATGAGCGCAGTTCGCGCGCGGATGCGCTGGCGGTCACGGTCGTCGCTGAACTCGGGATTTTCCCAGTCGTGGCGATAGCGGAAGTCACCCTGAACCTTCATTTTTTCCGTCCAGGCGGCTGCCTGGTTGGACTTCTCGATGGCATCCAGCCTGGCCGCCACCACCGGATCGAGTTGTTCAACGGGGATGGTTGCACGGTTTGCCGCCTCCAGCTTCTCAAGCCTTTGGGTGACTGCTTCCAGTGCCGCCTTGAGTTCGGCGATGGTCTGTTCATCCGCAGTGGTTGCTGCCGTAAGTGAAGGGGACAGGGTCAGGCACAGGGTGTACACGATGACTTTGGTCAGCGCTGTTGCCCTGCAACGAAGGAGGTGATCTTCTGGTTTCAATGTGTATCTCCAAGGCCGAAGGTTTGCGATAAGCAAGGTATGAACTGGCGCGGAGTGTGGCCATGAAATGTGACAGTTTTAAGAACCTTCAACAGGAAATGTGTTGTTTTGGTAAAAAAAACGTCATGTGAAGGGTTTCACCCGCCCTGCGCGCGCGAAATGAAACCAGCTTTAACGGCCGATTTGTTACATTTTTCTGAACAGCCCGGTATTGACCAGGTTGAAGCGGATCAGACGCGATCCGCTATTCCAGAGACCACTTGAGGACAAAAAACAGCATGGCCGATAACCCGGCGCCCGCTGGCAGGGTGACGATCCACGACATGAAGATGGTCCGGATAACGCCCAGATCAAGGGCGCTGATACCACGCGCCAGACCGACACCCAGCACCGCGCCTACCAGAGTGTGGGTGGTCGAAACCGGTATACCGGTGGCGCTGTC
>JAQBYL010000272.1 GCA_027622495.1 Pseudomonadota bacterium | reverse complement strand
ATGAACAGCGCAGCAGGCGAACTCAGGCCGATAACCCACACCGCGCGTGGCCGTGGAATAGACCCGTTAAAAGACCTATGCTCCGGCAGGACACAGCCTCACGCTCCAACAGGCTCGCCGCCATCATGGCGCCGGTCAAGTCGTCTGCGATGACGCCTAGCTCGAGCATACTTGAGTGCGCCTCGAACACTGGCTGACGTTAGGGGCTGGCCGGTTGGTGTTCAATTGCGGGGCCGATAGTCGAAGGCGCCCGCTTGCGTTGCCCGATCCCGCTGGCCGTACCCCGTAACGGGAAGCTTGCTGCCGTCGATTGTGGGGTCGACGTACTTGGCGAACCATGCCTCCAGCTCCTGGCGCAACCTGCGAATGCGGTCACGTTGATCAAATTCGCCAACATGGCCGTGAGTGAGTCCACGTGCGAGACTGGGAGGCGTGTGAGGAGCGGTTTAGGACTCATAGCGGACCCGGATTCAGGAGCGCATAACGACTTGAATAATCTGCCACAGACACACCGGCCCTTCGAGCGTGATATCCGAAACGTCTGACGGTCGCGTGCATCCGCCCGGCGGCGAGATCATCGTCTACGAGGATCCGGATGGTTCGGTTCGTGTAGAGGCTCGACTCGATCACGAGACCGTCTGGCTTTCCCTCACGCAGATGTCGGAGCTGTTTCAGCGCGACAAGTCGGTTGTTTCCAGGCACTTAGGAAACGTCTTTCGCTCTGGCGAGTTGGAGCGGGAGGCAGTTGTTGCAAAAAATGCAACAACTGCAGCGGACGGGAAGACCTACCAGGTGGAGTTCTTCAACCTCGATGCGATCCTCTCTGTCGGTTATCGCGTGAACTCCAAGCGCGGCACCCAATTCCGCATCTGGGCAACCCATGTCCTCCGCGACCATCTGGTCCGAGGCTACACCCTGAACGAAAGGCGCCTCGCTGAGCGTGGTCTGCAGGAGGCTCGCGACACCCTCGAGCTGCTCGCCAGCACGCTGCAGAATCAGGCTGTCGTGGACGTTACCGGCCAGGCAGTGCTGGAACTGATCCGCGGCTATGCCGACACCTGGCGCCTGCTGCTGGAGTACGACGAGGACCGCCTGGTTTCACCGCCCGGTGCCCGCCCGGCCATCGGGATACTCGACCTCGGCACCGCGGTCGCCGCCATCACCGAATTCAAGCGCGAGTTGATCGCGCAGAACCAAGCCTCGGCGCTATTTGGCAATCCGCGAGGCGAAGCGCTGGACGGCATCCTCGGCAACATCGAGCAGACCATGTTCGGAGAGCCCCTGTATCGTTCACGGGAGGAGAAGGCTGCCCATCTGCTGTATTTCCTGGTGAAGGATCACCCTTTCACCGACGGCAACAAGCGAATCGGCTCGTTGCTGTTTCTGCTCTACCTGAAGCAGGAAGGCATCGCACACCGGCTCAATCCGCAGGCGCTCACAGCGCTGACCCTGCTGATTGCGGAGAGCGCGCCATCAACTAAGGACCTCATGATCCGGCTGATCATCAATCTGATCGCCGAATCTGAAACGAAGACTACCGGATGAGATTCATCCGCCACTGGCCGACGGCCGATCCGCACACGTACGTCGACTTCGTGCGCGAGGGCAATCCGCGCACGGGTGACGCAAGCGAACTGCGACTCTGCGAACAGTGGACTTCGGGTGCAAAAAGCGTGTTTCAATTCGATGTACAAGGACAGGTGGCAAAGTCCACACACGCAGGTCTGCCGTGGCTGTTGTGGCTCCGTCTGATGCCGGCTGCGAAGTCACGGATCCACTTCTGGCCGTTCGATGGCATCGACGTACCCGAAGGCAGGTCAGTGATCGCTGAAGTCTATCCGTCGCTCTTCCGTCGTCGTTTCGCTAAGGAAGGTCGGAGCGCAGACGAACACGATGCATTCACCGTTGCCGCCTGGCTAAGCGAGATGGACCGGCGAGGCACCCTCGGCTATTACTTCAAACCGCCACTCAGCCTCCCCGAGTCACGCAACGCGAAGCTGGAAGGTTGGATACTTGGCGTCTGCTGATGAAGATTTCTCATGCAGTTTTTCGGAGCACCTGCGGACTCCGATGCAGCGAGCCTGCGCTGGCGCCGCGACTTCATCCGTACCTACCTGGAGCGCGGGTAGGAGTCGGCGCGGAGCACCATGCTGTCACACCAGCAAGGCACTCTCCTCAATGCCGCAGTACTGGCCCGTGCACTTGCAGTGGATGGCAAGACGGTGGCCGCCTACCTGGACCTGCTCGTGGACCTGCTGCTTGTCCGCCGACTTGCTCCCTGGCACGGCAACGTCAGGAAGCGCCTGGTCAAGTCGCCCAAGGTCTACGTCCGCGACAGCGGCCTCGTGCATGCACTGCTCGGCATCGGCGACCACGAGTCCCTGTTGGCCCATCCGGTAGCCGGCGGAAGCTGGGAGGGCCTCGCGATCGAGTCGCTGATCGGTGCTGCCCCCCCCCGGGCACGGAAGCGTACTTTTTTCGGACCGCAGCCGGCGCGGAGATCGACCTGTTGCTCAAGCGTCCTGGCGAGCGCAAGCCCTGGGCCATCGAGATCAAGCGCGGTCTCGCGCCGAAGCTCGAGCGCGGCTTTCATCTGGCCTGCGATACCGTCAAACCGCTGCATCGTCGTGTGGTGTACGGCGGTGCCGAGCGATTCCCGATCTCGGCGGACGTGGAAGCGCTTTCGCTGCCCAGCCTTTGCGAGGAGCTAGGCAATGCTTGAATGCAAGGCAGTACGATGAACCTGACCCCGTATCACGCCAGGTACTTCGCCCACGAACTCACGCGCCGAGCGACCAGCGGCATGGATCGCCTGTTCATGTCTCTTTAACCCCCACCCGCTCGAAGCTGCGCTCTTTGCCCTGCAGTCTCCGCTCACAACAATTAATGCAACGCTCCGCGCAGCCATGGGTGGAGCTTGAACCGGCGCAGGTGAGCGATCCCGACTTCGCGCCGGAAGTGAGTGAGCGCGATCCGCACTGGCACGTTATCGTGCGCTCGCTCCCGGAGCCGGAATCATGATACCGGCCATGAACATCATTGATCTTGTCAGAACAACCAGGGGTGAAATCAAGCCCGTTCTAAGCCGTGTCCGCGAAATACTAGAACCGTGGCTTGGAGAGGCGGAGTTTGTGCGAAGTAAAGTCGCGCCGAAGGTTCACCGGCACAGCGGCGGTGGCCACGGCGTTCCAGTGTATCTGGGTTCAGTACAGAACTCGGGTTAGGCAGACGGCGCGATTTGTCGATACCCCAAACTAATCTCGGTGGGATACATCTACACCCCGTGTTCAGTGTTAAGGGGTGTGAGGTGGTCCATGAAGTGTCGGGTGACGGTGGCCATTTCCTGGAAGACGGTGGGGGGTTCCTGGCGGGTGCGTTTTAGGATTTTGTAGCTGTGGTCGGCGGTTTGTAGCCAGTGCAGGTGGGGTTTGGGGTTGAGGGCGTTAAGGGTTGATTGCAGGAGATCGGGGTCGGCCAGGGTGTCGCGGGTGCCGCTTAGGAAGAGCATGGGGACTTTGATGTCTGGGAGGTGGGCGGCACGGAGGGTGGAGGGTTTTTTGGATGGGTGGAGGGGGAAGGAGCAGAAGACCAGGCCTTGGACTTCGGCGGCTTTTTCGGCGGCCATGTGACTCGCCATTCTGCCGCCGAAACTGTGTCCGCCGGCGAAGACCGGTAGCTCACTGCGGCGTTTTGCTTCGGTGACGGCGGCTACCAGAGTGGTCACTGCGATTGATTTGCTGTCGGTGCGTCAGCGGGCTTTCTGCATGTAGGGGAAGTTGAACCGAAGGGTCGCTATACCCTGCGCTGCCATGGCTTCGGAAATCGCAATCATGGTGGTGTGGTTGAACGCAGCGCCGGCGCCGTGGGCCAGCACCAGCATTGCTGATGCCTGCGGCGGATGGACGATCTGCGCATCGAGCGGGCCGTCTGGTCCGTCAAGCTTGAAGGAGTCGAGCGCCATCGCTCAACCCCCTGCCTTGGGCGTACTAGGGAAGTTCGCCGACGCTTGAAATGATTTTGCCGACAATACCGTACTCAACGGACTCTTCTGCACTCATCCAGTAGTCGCGATCGGTATCATCGCGAACGCGTTCCAGCGGTTGACCCGTTTGCTGAGCAATAATCCGGTTGATGCGCTCGCGGGTTTTCAGAATCTCGCGGGCGTGTATTTCTATATCACTCGCATCGCCGCCAAAGCCACCGGCCGGCTGGTGGATCAGAAAACGGGTGTTCGGCAGGCAGTAGCGGTTCTCGAGCTCAGTTGCCAGGTAGATGTGCGTGGCGATACTGCCCACCCACCCGGTTCCCACCGTTCGAACCGTCGGTTCGATATAGCGGATGAAGTCAAAAATTGTGTCGCCGGATTCAACGTGTCCGCCTGGAGAACCAATGAACAGGGTAATCGGATCGGCTGATTCATAGGACAGGATCAGCAGCTTTTCTATGGTCCGCTGGGCAACGTCTTTGTTGATTTCACCAAAAAGGGTGAGGGTTCGGTTCTTCAGCAGCGTGTTTTCCAGCATGTTGAATTGCTTGGCTGCTTCGGTGATGTCCGGATCATTGTCCAGGAAGGTCATCGGGTTACTCCTATCGAAACTCTCGGTAACATGGGTCAGGGGCTCGTGATCGGGGCCGCATATTACACGAGGGAGAGGCAATGCCGTTAGCACCAGAATATCAGGCCATGTTGGATGAGCTCGCCGCCACACCGGGACCCGCGCTCAGCGAGCTGCCCGCCGCCGATGCACGGGCCCTGTACCAGATGATGCGCCCGGTCAATCCGGACATCGAGGTGGGGTCGATCAGACAAGCCACCGCTGCCGGACCGATGGGTGACATCCCTTTGCGCATTTACACGCCAAAGGGTGCGGGTCCATTTCCGGTTTTCGTCAATTTTCACGGCGGCGGCTGGGTCATCGGCGATCTCGAAACCGCTGATGCGGCCTGCCGCGATCTCTGCAATACAGCGGGCTGTGTTGTGGTTTCTGTGGACTATCGCCTGGCGCCCGAGCACCTTTATCCGGCAGCCGTGGACGATGCCTATGCAGCGACCTGCTGGGCCCACAGCAACGCAGCCGTCCTCAAAAGCAACGGCAAACTCGCAGTTGGTGGGGAGAGTGCCGGTGGCAACCTGGCAGCCATCGTCGCCCAGAAAGCCCGCGACGAAAATGGCCCGGTCATCGACTTCCAGTTACTGCTGTACCCGGTTGTGGATTCGGATCTGAGCCGCGCTTCGTATTCTGAAAACGGCGACGGTTACATCCTCACCACCGAAACCATGCGCTGGTTCTGGGACACCTACTGCCCGGATGCCAGCCGCCGCAAAGAGCCTGCCGCCTCACCCATGCTCGGTAAATTGAACAACCTACCCCCGACGCTGGTGGTCACTGCCGAGTTCGACCCGCTGCGCGACGAAGGTCTTGCGTACGCGAAGGCGCTCACGAAGGCAGGAAACGTGGCCGAAGGGGTATGTTACGACGGTCTGGTGCACGACTTTTTCGGAACTGCGCAGATCTTTCAATCGTCACGCCACGCCTTCGAGCAGGTCTGTTCAAAGCTGCGTGAAGCCTTGAGTTGAACTTACTCCAACAAGCACAACCGAACACCACCGGGAAAAATCATGAAGTTCGTTCTGATCTGTGAAGACAAACCCGACAGCCTCGATGTGCGCATGGCCACGCGGGAGGCTCATCTGGCCTATCTGAAAACTGCCGAGGTCACGCTGCAGCTTGCTGGCCCCATGCTCAGTGATGATGGCTCGACCATGGTCGGATCCATGTTCGTGATTGAAGCCGTGGATCTCAAAGCCGTGCAGGGCTTCGCTGAAGGCGACCCCTACCGGCAGGCAGGTCTCTTCGCCAACACCACCATTCGGCCTTTTCGACAGGTCATCCCAGCCCCCGAAAAAGGCTATCGGGTAGGAGGTGAGATTACTCCCGCCGTCCTCCCACACCACCGTACGTACGGTT
>JAQBYL010000271.1 GCA_027622495.1 Pseudomonadota bacterium | reverse complement strand
AACTCGTTAACACCAAATCTGAGGACATCATGTCGCAACTTGAAAATCTGAACATCGAGACCAGCGAAGTGTTGATCACACCCGAAGCTTTGAAAGCTCGCTTCCCGATCTCTGAGAAGGCTCGAGAGTCAGTTCGCGCCGGGCGTTCAGCAATTCGACGCATTCTGGCCAGAGAAGATCATCGCCTGCTCGTGGTGGTTGGACCCTGTTCGATCCACGATCCCAGGGCCGCAATGGAGTACGCAGGCAGATTGCGTGACCTGGCCGACGTTGTGGGAGATTCCCTGTTACTCGTCATGCGTGCCTATTTTGAAAAGCCACGTACCACAACCGGCTGGAAAGGCATGATCAACGACCCGGATCTGGATGACAGTTTCGATATTACCCGTGGCCTGAGCATGGCCCGCAAATTGCTGCTTGATCTGGCCGAAATGGGTTTGCCACTGAGCACCGAAGCCCTTGATCCGATCACACCGCAGTACCTGCAGGATCTGATTTCCTGGTCCGCGATCGGCGCTCGCACAACAGAATCACAGACACATCGGGAAATGGCGTCTGGCTTGAGCTCACCTGTTGGGTTCAAGAATGGGACCGACGGATCACTGGAGGTCGCCATCAATGCACTACAGTCGGTTGCGCACCCACACAGATTTCTGGGTATCAATCCATCTGGTCAGGTCGCTGTGATTCACACAAAGGGGAATCCACATTCGCATGTGGTGCTTCGCGGCGGAAGCAACGGCGCGAACTACAGCGCGCAACACGTCGCCAGATGCGAAGCAGCGTTGCTCGATCACCATCTGCCCCTGGCAATCATGGTGGATTGCAGCCATGCAAATTCCGACAAGGATCACAATCGTCAGCCGCTGGTGGCGCGCGATGTGATTGATCAGATCCGTCAGGGAAATCAATCAATTGTCGGTCTGATGATGGAAAGCCACCTTTTTGAAGGGGCTCAAAAAATGAATAGCGGGACCAACGACCTGCGCTACGGTGTATCGATCACCGACGCCTGCATGGGCTGGTCAACCACCGAGGATCTGTTGTGCGAACTGGCAGACACTCTGCGCGCCTGTCTGCCCACCAGAACGGCGGCTTGAAGCCGTCTTAAGATAAGGGGGTGTTACTGATAGTAAGCGTTCTCAGTCTCGCTATGATCGGTGGCATCGCGGATGCCGCCAAGATCGGGGATCTGCTCCATCAGGGTTTTTTCAACGCCGTTTTTCAGGGTGATGTCGACCGCTGAACACCCCTGGCAACCCCCGCCGAACTGCAGCACAGCGATATTGTCTTCGACGATCTCGAGCAACGTCACCATGCCACCGTGCGACGCAAGGCCCGGGTTGATTTCGTTATACAGAACATAGTTGATGCGATCTTCCATGGGTGAATCGACATCAACATTGGGAACCCGCGCATTCGGTGCTTTGATGGTCAACTGACCGCCCATCTTGTCCTGTTGAAAATCGACAACCGCCTCAATCAGATACTTTTCGCTGCGACCTTCAAACCAGGCTTTAAAGCCCTCGTAAGCAACCGGTATGTCGCCCTCCTGCTCCTCGCCTTTGCGGCAATAGGCGATACAGGTCTCGGCATGTGGGGTGCCAGGCTGGGCAACGAACACGCGAATGCCTACTTCTTCCCCTTCCTGCTTGGCGAGCAGGTCGCGCAGATAATTCTGGGCTGCTTCGGAGATCTCGATCATTTACGCAAATTCCCGACTAAATTAGTCGGGTATAGTAGCAATCCCCCCCGCAGATGTTCAACAAACGTCTCTCAGTATGAATCTGATTCAAAAACTTGCGAGACACCTTCAACACCGTTGCCTCCCTAAGGCACTAAACTTGCGGGTCAAATATTCCGGTCACGCTCCTGCTGGCCCACCCTGAGGACCTTCGATGAGCCGCACACTCGACGCGCTTCGCTTAACCTTAAGCAAACGCATCATGATTCTGGATGGAGCCTACGGCACCCTGCTGCAAGCCCATGGTCTGGGCGAAGCCGATTATCGCGGCGCGCGATTTCGCGATCACACAAAGCCTCTGCAGGGCAACTACGACGTTCTTTGCCTGAGCCAGCCGCACCTGATCAGGGACGCCCACAATGCCTACCTCGACGCAGGTGCGGACATCATCAAAACCAACAGCTTTACCGCAACCGCCGTGTCGCAGGCAGATTACGATCTGCAGACCTATGCCTACGAGATGAACAAAGCGGCCGCCGCGATCGCCCGATCCTGTGTCGACCAGCATCCGGGTGAGTCTGTCAAATACGTTGCCGGGTCCATCGGGCCCACCAATCGAACCGCCAGTATTTCACCGGACGTAAACGACCCTGGGTTTAGGAACGTGGATTTTGCCACCCTGGCAGACTCCTACACCGAAGCAGCCCGCGGCCTGATCGATGGCGGTGCTGACCTGATTCTGCTGGAAACCATATTCGATACGCTCAATGCCAAAGCCGCCATCTATGCGATCCGTCAGCTGGAGGTTGAACTCGGTGAGCGCATTCCGCTGATGGTCTCCGGGACCATCACCGATGCCAGTGGGCGCACTCTCTCCGGCCAGACCTGCGAAGCGTTCTGGCATTCGATTGCTCACGCCGATCCGCTGCTGGTCGGGTTCAACTGTGCGCTGGGAGCCGAACAACTGAGGCCCTACGTTTCGGAGCTGGCCCGGGTTGCAACCACTCTGGTCAGCGTGCATCCGAATGCCGGCCTGCCCAACGAATTTGGTGGCTATGACGAAACACCCGAAACCATGTCGGGTGTCATCGGTGAGTTCGCGGCCAACGGGCTTGTCAATCTGGTGGGCGGCTGCTGCGGGACCACACCCGACCATATTGCCGCCATCCGTGAAGCCGTTGCAGGGGTTCGCCCGCGTTCGCACCGCGGTGTGCGTGGCAACCTGCATCTGAGTGGGCTCGAACCCCTTAACCTTGACGAGAACAGTCTGTTCGTTAACGTCGGCGAGCGAACCAACGTCACCGGTTCAGCCAAGTTTGCCAGGCTGATCAGAGAAGAAGACTACGACACTGCCCTGGATGTGGCACGTGAACAGGTTGAGAACGGTGCGCAGATTATCGACATCAACATGGATGAAGGCATGCTCGACTCGCAGGGTGCCATGGTTCGCTTCCTGAAGTTGATTGCCAGTGAACCAGACATCTCCCGTGTTCCGATCATGGTGGACTCGAGCAAATGGGAAATCATCGAAGCCGGTCTGCGCTGCATTCAAGGTAAGGCCGTTGTTAATTCAATCAGCCTCAAGGAAGGCGAAGAGGCATTCATCAAAGTTGCCCGACGCTGCCGCGACTATGGTGCCGCGGTGGTCATCATGGCCTTCGACGAAAAGGGCCAGGCAGACACGTTTGAGCGCAAGACCCGGATCTGCCAACGGTCCTATCAGATCCTTACCGAGCAACTCGCCTTTCCGGCCGAAGACATCATTTTTGACCCGAATATTTTTGCCATCGGCACCGGCATCGACGAGCACCGCAACTATGCGGTTGATTTCATCCAGGCGTGCAGCTGGATCAAAACTAACCTGCCCGGCGCTAAAATCTCCGGGGGCGTGAGTAATGTGTCGTTTGCCTTCCGCGGCAACAACCAGATCCGCGAAGCGATACATACAGTCTTTCTGTACCACGCCATCAAGGCTGGCTTGACCATGGGCATCGTTAACGCCGGTCAACTGGGCATATACGAAGAAATACCCGAAGCCCTGCGCAATCTGGTCGAAGACCTGGTGCTCAACCGCCGCGAAGACGCAACCGAGCGCCTTCTCGATGCCGCCGACCAGTACCAGTCAGGCAGCAGCCAACGAAAGCAGACAGACACCGAATGGCGCAGTCTGCCGGTTAACAAACGCCTGGAACATGCGCTGGTCAAAGGTATTACCCAATACATCATCGAAGACACCGAAGAGGCCCGACAAAACGCCACACGACCGATCGAAGTCATTGAAGGACCATTAATGGACGGCATGAACGTCGTGGGGGGGCTTTTTGGTGCAGGCAAGATGTTCCTGCCCCAGGTCGTTAAAAGTGCCCGGGTGATGAAGCAGGCTGTCGGCCATCTCACACCCTTTATCGAAGCAGAGAAAGGTCCTGGTCAGCGCACCAAGGGCACAGTGGTCATGGCCACTGTGAAAGGCGATGTACACGATATCGGCAAGAACATCGTCGGTGTTGTTCTGCAATGCAACAACTACGAAATCATCGATCTCGGGGTGATGGTGCCTTACGACAAGATTCTGGAAACAGCAAAAAAGGTGAACGCCGATCTGATTGGTCTTTCCGGTCTTATTACCCCGTCGCTTGACGAAATGGTCACTGTGGCCGCAGAAATGCAACGCCAGAAATTTACTACACCGTTGCTCATCGGTGGTGCCACTACATCAAAAGCGCACACGGCGGTTAAAATTGAACCTGCATATGACCGGGGCCCAACAGTGTATGTGCCGGATGCGTCACGTGCGGTGAATGTCGCGGGCCAACTTCTGACCGATCACCAACGGGAAGCTTATGCCGCGCAACTGAAAGAAGAGTACCGCGAAGTCCGTGATCGAACACTGGCACGCCAGGGACGGGTTGAATTCCTCAGCCTGGAAGAGGCTCGAGCTAACGGCACAAAGATTGACTGGTGTGCATACACGCCTCCAGTTCCGGCAAAACCTGGCGTTCACCGTCTGGAAGTACCGATCGCCGATCTGGTTGACTACATCGATTGGACGCCGTTCTTCATGACCTGGGAACTGGCGGGCAAATATCCGGAAATACTCAAAGATGAGGTGGTCGGTGAGAGCGCGACCGCACTCTTTGCCGATGCACAAACCATGCTCCAGGAGCTGATCACCTACGGTGAGCTGAAAGCCCGCGCTGTGTTTGGTTTGTGGCCGTGCAATCGATCCGGTGCGGATGACCTGACGCTGTATGGGGATCAGGAACGCACCCAGCCACTTGCGCAACTGCATCACCTGCGCCAGCAGCGTAAAAAACCAGCCGGTGCGCGACGCGGCTACCAGTGCCTGGCAGACTACATCGCCCCGCAGGGAGACTATCTCGGTGGATTTGCGGTAACAGCAGGAATCGGCATCGACGACGCCCTTTCTCACCACACCGGGGATGACTACAACTCCATCATGATCAAAGCGCTCGCAGACCGGTTGGCGGAAGCATTCGCCGAGTATCTGCATCTTCTGGTGAGAAAAGACCACTGGGGTTACGCAAGTGAGGAAAGCCTCGATGCACAAGCGCTCATCAAGGAGGCCTATCGCGGCATCCGACCCGCTCCCGGCTACCCTGCCTGCCCTGAACATTCGGAAAAAGAGACGCTCTTCAGGCTGCTCGACGTGGAAAACGCAACCGGCATATCCCTGACGGATCACTTTGCCATGCTGCCTGCAGCCTCAGTGAGTGGCTGGTACTTTGCGCATCCTGAAGCTACCTACTTCGGTGTTGGACAAATCGACAAAAAGCAGATGTCGGACTATGCGAAGCGCAAGGGGATCGATGAAGAGAAGGCACTTAGACTGCTGCGACCGATCCTTGGCTGACCGGTCAACCATGGTCTACAGACCGATATCGAAGGTCCAGTCGGATATGTAGTGAACAGCAAAGGCAACCAGCATCGCAAAGACAATCAGCACCGCAATCGCGTCGGCGCGCTGATCTTTCTCATACATGGTTTCATCCTGGTTCACTTGTTCGTCAGCTGACATCTTTTAAAGGCTCAAATACTAAAGGCGGCGGGAGTTTACCGTAACGCGGCCGATCATCACAATCAGCGCAAGTGCACGTAACTCTCGTTAGACGTGCTCCAGGCACTGCTTCTCACCGTCAGTCAGGTTATATCCACAGATCAAGAACATTCTTTTCTGTGTGTATGGGCGGTGATAAGGTGCGGCGCGTCCGGAAATACAGGTTGAATCTGACTTATGTACCGTTACGACACCTTTGATCAGCAGTTCGTCGATGAACGAGTCG
>JAQBYL010000270.1 GCA_027622495.1 Pseudomonadota bacterium | reverse complement strand
CCTTGCAAGTTCAAAAATACGCCGCCGTGGTCTGGGTCACGCTCGAGCATCTCAAAGCCTAGAACTTCCTGGTAAAAACCAGCCATCAAACCAATATCGCTGGCAGCAATAGCGCAGTGGCCAATAGAGGCGATTTTTACGGGCATGAGACTCTCCTTTCCAATGCAGCCCTGGTGCTGCGGTGCGCTGACGTACCAGACTAAACCGGGTCGCCTGACCATGCCAGATAGGAGTATCTTTGATGTCTGCGTGAGACGATCAATGCAGACGGGCATCAACTCTGGGGGAACAATGGTTACACAACATGCACCAACGGTCAGCACGAAACGCAACCAGCCGTTTTCTGCCTTGTCAGGCATATGCACGCTTCTCTGCCTGGTTGCGGTGGCAACACACGCGAGTGCTGCCACGCGGCTGATCGACGACGCGGATATCGCTAACCAGGCCAATACCGCAGACTGGCTGGCCTATGGCCGAACGCACAACGAACAGCGTTTCAGTCCGTTGAAAGACATCAATCAGGGCAATATCGGGCAGCTCGCAGTGAGCTGGTTCCTGGATCTTCCCAACGATGTGGGTCTGGTCTCGACCCCGCTGGTGGCCGACGGCATTCTGTATTTCACCGGCACCATGAACATCATTCGCGCTGTTGATGCACGTTCTGGCAAGCTGCTCTGGGAATATGATCCACAGGTTGCCAGGGCCGTGGCAGGTCACAAAAAGGCCGGCTGGGTGCACAGCAGAGGGATTTCGTTGTACGGCGACAAACTTTTTGCGGCAACCTGGGACGGTCGGTTGTTCGCACTGGGTCTCAAGACCGGCAAGCTTGTCTGGTCAACACGCACATACGACATGAGTGAAGCGTTATACATCACCGGCGCACCCAAAGCGTTCAAAGGCAAAGTTCTGATCGGCAATGGCGGCACAGAATCTGGTCCGAGTCGTGGCTATGTCAGCGCTTACGACGCAGATACCGGCAAACTTGCATGGCGCTTTCATATCGTTCCCGGCAATCCGGCAGACGGCTTTGAGAGTGCGGCAATGGAGATGGCCGCCAAAACATGGACAGGTAAATGGTGGGAGCACGGTGGCGGCGGCAATGCCTGGCACGGCTTCACTTTCGATGATGAATTGAATGCCGTCTACATCGGCACCGGCAATGGATCACCATGGAACCGTAAGATCCGCAGCCCCGATGGCGGCGACAACCTGTTCCTGTGCGCGGTTGTCGCCCTCGATCCGGATACCGGCGAATACAAGTGGCACTATCAGACCACGCCCGGCGAGACGTGGGACTACAACTCGAACATGGATATTGTGCTGGCCGATCTCAAGATCGATGGCAAGGTCGTCAAGGCGCTCATGCACGCACCCAAGAACGGCTTTTTTTACGTCATCGACCGCAGGACGGGCAAACTCATCTCGGCTGAGCCGTTCGCCGATGTCAACTGGGCAACTCACGTTGACCTCGCCACCGGCCGACCCGTAGAACGTGCGGGCGCACGTTATGAGGACGGCGAAGAGAACATCTTCCCCTCCCCGTTCGGCGCTCACAGCTGGCATGCCATGTCTTATAACCCGCAGACTGGTCTGGTGTATCTGCCCACACTGCATACCTCTGCGGACTTCGTCGACAAGTCTGTCGACCCGGACTGGAAAGCCGTCGCCTTCGTAGGAGGAACCGCCGTCGACTGGTCACAGGGAAAGGACCCGCGGACCTACCCCGGATCGCTGCAGGCCTGGGATCCGGTTAATCAGAAACAGATCTGGTCCATACCGCAGCAGCACTCATGGGCATCCGGCACATTGACCACAGCCAGCAACCTGGTTTTTCAGGGTCAGGCTGATGGCTGGCTCATCGCCTATGACGCCACCAACGGCAAAGAGGTCTGGAAATTCGATACCGGTCTGGGTATTTCAGCACCACCCATCACCTACAAACTGGACGGCAAACAGATGATCTCGGTTCTGGTTGGCTATGGCGGTGGCATGGCCTCGCGGATTACGCCTGGTGCCGAGGACCTGGGCTGGGCATACGGCGTTCACAAACGGCGTCTCGTCACCTTTGCACTGGACGGCGAGATCAACAAACTGGAACAACCACCAGCCCAATTCGCTGAGCCGATCCTCGAAGCGGGGTTCGATGTGGATCCGGTGCTGGCGGCGCAAGGTGAGGTTATCTACGGTGAGCAGGCTTGTTCCGCCTGCCATGGCCTCGGTGTGATCGCGGGGGGTATGGCACCTGATCTGCGTGCCTCGGCAATGCCTTTGTCGGAGATGGAACGGTTTTTTGTGAACATCGTCCGCGATGGTGAGCGCGTTGGCCGTGGTATGCCTGGTTATCCGGAAATCACCAACCACCAGATTGAGGCGCTGCGCCACTACATCCGCCAGGCCGCCCATGCGAGTCCTGAAGGGAGTAACTGACTTAACTGGAGCCATAGATGCGCATCCTTTACATCGACATCGATACACTGCGGCCCGATCACCTCGGCTGTTATGGGTATCACCGCAACACCAGCCCTAACATCGATGCGCTGGCAGCCAGGAGCGCGGTCTTCGACAACGTCCATGCTTCCGACGTACCGTGCCTTCCCAGTCGCACTGCCCTTCTAACCGGACGTTTCGGTATCCACAACGGTGTAGTCAATCATGGGGGAACCGATGCAGAGCCCGCCATCGACGGTGCGACACGGCAGTTCTGGTCAACGTTGCAGGTGGCGAGCTTTCCTTCTCAGTTAAAGAATGCGGGTCTTCGCACAGTCAGCATCAGCTCGTTCGCACAGCGCCATTCGGCCTTTCACTGGTATGCGGGTTTCGATGAAGCTTATAACGTCGGCAAGTACGGTTTAGAAACGGCAGACGAAGTCTTTGCCATTGCATCGAACTGGCTGCAGCGCAACGGAGCGTCAGACAACTGGTTTGTGCACGTTCACATGTGGGATCCACACACCCCCTACCGGGCCCCCGAAGCCTGGGGTGAGCCATTCGCCAGTGAACGGTTACCTGAATGGCTGACCGAACCCGTGCGTGAAGCGCACTGGGCAGGCTGCGGTCCGCATTCATCGCGGGAGTGCAACGGCTACGCACCAAAACCAAAGATGCGCACGCGTTTTCCCAGGCAACCGCAGGAAGTCCCGGACATGGCCGCAGTCAGGCAGATGTTCGACGGCTACGACACCGGGGTGCTGATGGCCGACGATTATGTTGGCCGGATACTCAATCTGCTCGCTGATCTTGGGGTGGATGACGAAACCGTGATCATGCTGAGTTCAGATCACGGCGAAACGCTTGGCGAACTCAACGTGTATGGCGATCACCAGACTGCAGATCAGATCACGACCAGAATTCCCATGATTGTGCACTGGCCTGGCACCGTACCAACCGGTCGCTTCGGCGCTAAGCACTACCAGGTTGATCTGTCTGCCACCTTGCTTGGGCTGCTCGACCAGGCAGTCCCCGACAGCTGGGATGGCCGCAGTTTTGCCACCGATCTGAAAGCCGGTGCAGACACCGGACGAGAGACTCTGGTGGTGTCGCAGGCCGCCTGGGCATGTCAGCGTGGCGTGCGCTTTGACGACTGGCTGTACATCAATACCCGTCACGATGCGTATCATCTTTACCCGGATCACATGCTGTTCAATCTTACCGATGATCCGCATCAGCAGCATAACCTCGCCGCTTCACACGACCCACAGCTGACTCGCGGCCAGGGTCTGCTCGCCGATTGGCTCGCAGAGAATATTGCCGGTGCAGCGCGCGGCCGCGATCCGCACGACAATGTGATGCTTGAAGGCGGCCCCTTTCACGTTCGCGGTCAGCTGCCGGACTATCTCAAACGGCTTCGCTCAACCGGGCGCGCCGACCTAGCCGAGAGGCTGGAAGAAAAGTGGTCGTAAGAGCCCGTGATTGACGCCACCTGTTCAGGCGCTGAAACGCAATCCTTCGAACTTGCCGTCTTCACGCCATTCCTTCAGCAGCTTGAAAAAACGGATTGATCCACCACCATAGGGCGCTGATTGCTTGGCGAGTGGATTCGGCTTGCCTTCGTTATTGTAGTAACCGGGTGTACAGTTCCCACCGCCCAGACCACCGAGCGGACCACCCAGCGATAGCTCGATGATCGTGTCGACCCAGGCAGCCTCTGCCTCCTGCGTCACCTCTACTGTTCGACAACCCTGGTCGAGCGCGGTGGCGATAATGTGCGCCTGATGCACGGCTGTCTCGTCGAGCAGATGCGGGAAGTTCGCGGTAAACCCACCCTGTGAAGTGTTCATGATGAACAGGTTAGGAAATCCATGGCTGCCCATGCCATGCAGCGTCCGGGTTCCTTCACGCCAGTGGTCGCTGAGTGCCACACCATCGCGGCCGATGGCATCGTAACCGGAACGGCGGGTATAGCTTGTTCCCACTTCAAAGCCGGTTCCGAAGATGATGCAGTCCACTTCGTACTCAACACCGTCAACGACCAGACCCTTCTCGGTGATGCGATCCACACCCAAGCCATTCGTGTCGATCAGCTGGACGTTGGGACGGTTGAAAGTTGGCAGAAACTCGTCGTTGAACGTTGGCCGTTTGCAGAACATCTGGTAGTAGGGCTTCAGTTTTTCGGCCACATCAGGATCTTCTACTAACTCGTCAACCCGTGCGCGGATCTCTTCCATCTTCTCGAAATTGGCCATCTCCAGCATCTGCTCAACGCTCATGTTGGAGTCAGGCTTGGCATTGCGGAACTGATGGACGATCTTACCGATGAGATCAGTCCAGCCATCCGCCACCAGGTCACGCTCCTGCGGAACACCAGAGACCAGTGCGTTGAAGTTTTCCATGCGTTCTTTCTGCCAACCCGGCTCCAGGCTCTGCACCCACTGCGGATCGGTGGGTGAATTACCGCGAACGTCAACGGTGGAGGGTGTGCGCTGGAACACAAACAGCTGCTTGGCTGTTTCGCCCAGAAACGGTACGCATTGTATTGCAGTTGCACCTGTACCAATGATGGCGACCCGCTTGTCGTGCAGCTTGTTAAGGCCACCATCCGGTCCGCCGCCGGTGTAGTCGTAGTCCCAGCGACTGGTATGAAAGGTGTGACCTTTAAAGCTTCGTATGCCCTCTATGCCGGGCAACTTCGGCCGATGCAGAGGGCCATTTGCCATCGACACAAAGCGGGCTCTGATCGCGTCACCCCGGTTGGTAGACACAATCCAGCGTGCACTGGCGTCATGCCAGGCGAGGCCGGTGACTTCGGTCTGAAACAGCGCACCGTCATACAGGTTGAAGTGATGACCGATGTTTGCGCTGTGATCGAGAATCTCGCGGGCGTAGGAATACTTTTCTTTCGGTACGTAATCGAGCTCTTCAAGCAGCGGCAGATAGCAGTAAGACTCCACGTCACACTGCGCACCGGGGTAACGGTTCCAGTACCAGGTCCCGCCGAAGTCGCCACCTTTTTCGATGATGCGGATGTCCTCAACACCGGCATCCCGCAACCGGGCCCCCGCCTGCAGACCGCCGAAACCGCCGCCGATCAGCACCACATCTACCTCGTCTGTTACCGGGTCACGGATGATTGGCTTTGCGATTTACGGGTCTTCGAGGTAATGAGCATATTCACCGGTCATTTCCACGTACTGTTCATTACCGTCTTCGCGCAGACGTTTTTCTCGTTCAATGCGATAGCGTTCGCGCAATGAATCTGCATCAAACGACAGGTCGGCAGATGTGGAAGTTTCGCTCATGATCGGTGTGTCCTCATGGTGTACATGGTTGCTGCGACGGTGCCACTGCACCGCGACGTGAATTGATTAAACCCAAAGTAAGGTGGATCGTCCAATTTTTCCGCCTCAACCCCCGTGCTTCCACCGGGCTTCCAGCCCTTGCTACTATCTTCACCGGTAATTTCGAGTGAACACCCATGAGTGACATCGCCATAAACGTATCTGACGAGACCTTTGTGCGGGATGTGCTCGAACGCTCAAAGACCGTGCCGGTGGTGGTGGCTCTGTGGGCGCCCTGGTGCGGTCCGT